>NZ_LBAW01000035.1 GCF_001648595.1 Legionella bozemanae
TAGTATTATTTATGTATACAACTGTATTTTTAAGTTGATATCCATTGATTTTACAAGGGGTCTATGTATACAATTGTATACATAGGGATTTTACTTTAAATTACTCGTTTTTAAAGAGTTGTTTAGTTATTTGTATATAAATCATATGGTTATGCGCAAATTCTTTAAAGCAATCACATTGCGTGGTGTGTGTAGAATCAGAAAAATACAACTAGGCACAATCCTTGTGAAGTACTACTATTAGTATAGTTAGAATAATGGACTATGGAATAAATAAAGAGCGCATGCCTTTGCGCGTTTGTGAAGGAATAAATTAGCTATCTAAATAGGATAAAAAAATGAAACTATTTTTTCAAAAGGATGTGATAGTTGATCGTATAAAAAAATTAATACAATTACTCATCCGAATTAAAGATTTTGTATTAGAACCACCACCAGGTTATCTTGAATATCAAAAAGCCATTGCATCAAAAGATGAACACTTTAATTATATGGAAAATGAATATTTTAAACGACATATTTTACCTTATATGCTTAAAGGCCATGGCATAAAGCAGGGCGATCATTCTTCTATTAATATTAACCAACAGCAATTATTAAATAATCATTCACAGGATACGTTTAGAGTAAATCCGGTTACTGGCTTGCCCATGATTGGTTCGTATGATGCGGGGGGAAATCCATTTGGGTTTAATTACAACAACTCCATGCATCATATTAATCATCATTCCAGTTTTAACAATATGCATTCAAATAACCAATTTAATTCATTTGATTATTGGAATAGATAGTTAATACGCGTTAAGGATGTTGTAACATTAAGCGAGGATATAATGCCTTTAATTACTGAAGATAAAATAAAGCAAACTGAAAAAATAAGAGTTGAAATTGATGCCAATATATATAAGGAAATTCAAGCCTATTCTGAATGGGCAAAACTGAAAGGAACTGATACATTTTTTGAAAAATCAGCTTTGTATATTCTAGCAAAAGATAAAAAATGGAAAGCCTCTGACGAATATTCAATGATTGATTAAATAAAAGTTGTATTGCATTGCAGTTAATACGGTATGTAGTTTATCAAAAAATTAGTATTAATAATTAATGCCGAGGAATAATTTATTTTTATTAAAATTTGCATTGTTATGAATTCAATTGCAATGATTTTTTGTGCTTTAAGTGCTAATAGCAATAGAAAGGCAGCGGTGCAATGGCGATTGTGTACAATCTAATAAGAGGGCGGAGTACATTGTATGATGGATATAAACACTATTCTTTTATTCATTGTCGTGCTTGTATTTCTGCGGTTATTCGATCTCAGTAATTTTGAATCTACTTGTCACCAAGTGATTGATCATTGGCTAACTAGAAAATATGGAATACCTGGATTTGAAAAAAGAGCTTATAAACTTGGATTTCTTGATTTATTTCACGAAGAGTTAACTCTTCGTTCACATCGACCAATAACTCAACGCGAGTGCCATTATGCGTTTCGTGTTGCTCAGTACAGGCATGAGAATAACTATTAAAAGTAAGTGGTGTAATAGTTTACTGATCGGCGTATTAAATGATGGTTCTATTAACAGTATTTGGATTAGAATATGAATATCAAAATAATTTTTAAACACACATTTTATTATTTAATTCCCTTATTCATTCTGTTGACGCTTATTATTTCTTCTTATAATGCGCACTATGAGGATACATCTGAAGTTCCAGAGCTAATCTCGTTGAAGGAATTTAGCCTTATTGCCCAAGAGCAAGGAAATTTTCGGTTATCATTTTTAGATACGTTTTCTATTAACGTTTTTGATTTAATAGTACCAGCACGATTTATACCTAAAAAAGCCAGCTTGGAGCTATTAGATCAGAAAAGGCATGCTCTTGAATTCAATCAAGCTGGTGAGAGTGTTAATCAATGTGTACGGACTTTAAATATCACGTAATGTAAGTACAAACAGCCGTTAAGCTAGTTTTTGGTTAAGCTTAACACAAATACCGCAAATTATGCTGAGCAATTACCGATTAGGGTTTTTGAGCTGTACCCGCATAAACATACAAAAATAGCATCAATTTCTATTTGATTGGCGCTGTTTAAATAGGTTTCAATTAAGTATTCAGATTGTTTGTTCGGATCTTCGTCATCCTCAAAAATGGCCTGAGTAATTTTTTCTATAATATTCATAGAACCGCCCTTTATGTAAAGGCCGTAATTTAAGTTTACGACCTGTTTTAATTCGCTTAATCAATCGCTGCATAAATGTCCGCAGCTTCTTTGTGGTATTCGATGTAATCTCGCAATAAATAGTATTGCTGGATTGTTTTATCCGATTTAGTTTTCCAACACAGTTGATTAAGAACACATAGGGTTGTAATGATTCCAGCGGCATCCGCGCTCACTTCTCCATCATATCCGTTGCCTTCCACATATATGGGGAGTGGCTCGTCCATGTCAGGAGCCAAATAAAAACCACGATTGCTCAATTCGTAAAAATGCCAATAGCCGCCTTCGTAAGAAGAGCACATCACTTTTAATGTATTGTAGATTGCTTGTTCTGCTCTTATCATCATGGTGCCAAAATGTTTAGGCAAAAAAGAAAGGCGTTGCTGATCGCTAACTAGTTTTGAAGTAATGATTGTTGTCATTTTTGATCCTTAATGTTTTCTATTATGTTCCTAAGTGAACAAATACATTATGGCAAACAATGGTGATTTTGTCAATAAAAAACATCTTTTAAATTGACGTTTTTATTATTACATGAGGATGCTATTTCATTCCAAGATGTAATTTATTAGCTTCATTGGCATTGATTTGTTTCATTTTTGTTTTAAATTCAGACGCGCTAAGCCTTTGACCTTGATCCAGATCAAACCTGCTTATAGATGCAACAGGGTGAGGGGTGCTTTCTTTTTCCCAAGTGACTCGCACAAAGTATTCATCCTGTATTTTTATATAGATAATATGCGCATAGAAATTATTGCCTTTGAAAAATCGCTTATGTTCAATCCAATCTTGAGAGTTTTTGTCAATTGGCCAGCAAAGTGTGTGTATTTGATACTTTTTATAACGATTTTTCCCTTTGAATAGGTTCATTTAAAAAGTTCTTAAGCCCTTGGCTTCTAAAATAAGTATGTCCCTCATCACTATAATGTTTAAAAAATAGCTCGGAAAATCGTTCTATAGGGCTTTTTTCGATAACAAAAAAATATGGCCAAAGGAGAGGTTTAAGAATCAAATAGCGTTTAACATCAGGTCTTTTTAGCAACAAATCATTTTTGTAATATATTTTAAGCGTTGAAAACTGAGAAAGCTGTTGATGGAATAACTTAAGGAATGAGGATTTTTAACGATGGGTTAATTATAACATTCTTATGGGTAATTGGCGTGTACTGTGATTCAGTTATGTTGCACATTCTGTTAAAATTACATCAATGACAATCAACCGTATAGTATTTGATTTTGAGCGCAATCGGGTTATAATGTAATTAACCATACCCGCCACGCCTCTTAACAATGCGGACCAGGGCGGGTTATTTATTTTATGCATTCAAAAATGGTTTTTAATAAACCACCTCTTTCCATACCAGAACAAATACATCACTTACGACAAAAAAGGGCTGTTGCTGGATAATGAGCAAGAAGCTAGTCAGTATTTGACGACCATTGGTTACTATCGTTTGATGATTTATTTTAAGCCTTTTCTCATTAGCTCTGCGACAAGATCTCACCAATTTAAACCCAACACACGATTTTCGGATCTTTTAAATTTGTATGCATTTGATAGGGAGCTGCGCTTATTAGTTATCGATGCCCTAGAGCGAATAGAAGTGTCTTTTCGTACCGCTATATCAAATGCCATGAGTTTGAAGTATGGTGCACATTGGTATCTAAACATGGATTTATTTTCTTCGGCTGAGCAATATCAAATGTTTTTGGAGGAGGTTAAATCACATCTGAAACGTTCACACGAAGACTTTATTAAAACGTATTATGCTAAATATCATTATCCAGAACACCCGCCAAGCTGGATGGTCATGGAATGCATTTCTTTTGGTACAGTGTCCAAGCTCTATGCCAATATTAAAGATCGTACTGTAAGAAAAGAAATTGGTGATACTCTTGGACAATATAGTGAAATCATCAAATCATGGATGCGCTCACTGACTTATACCAGAAATTTATGCGCTCACCATTCTCGTTTATGGAATCGGTTTTTCGTCAATAAACCCAAGGTTTCAGAAATAACAATATCTTTTGAACATAACGAGAGTCCTTTTTATCTACAAGCTTATATTATTCATGCATTATTAAAAAATAGCTCGCCAGGCAATCATTGGCGCAAACAATTGTTTCATCTTATGCACAATCATCCTTCTATACCCTTTTCAAAAATGGGATTTTCTGAGCATTGGGAACAAGATGGCTTGTGGTTGTTGGAATAGATAATCTCAGATAATGCTTGATGGAAACACCTAATACCTTTTGTTATGGGGTTATAGAGCATAACCCCAATTACTCCGTTATTAATTTTTTATGTCTGCACTAGCTACATTGCCAGTTATAATACTTTGCTGCAATTGCGATGCGATATCATTCGGTAACTGCGGCAATAAGATTGTATTGGATTTGTTATGTGAGCCTATTTCTTTTAATGTATCAAAATATTGAGTAATCAATACCAAGTTCATTATATCTGCAGACGATACACCGGGTACGGACTTTTGGAAATCTTCTACGGAATGGCTTAGCCCATCGATAATGGCTTTTCGTTGATTGGCTGTTCCTTCGCCCTGTAACCGCTTGCTTTCTGCTTCTGCCTCAGCCTTTTTGACTATCAATATTTTCTCTGCTTCTCCCTTGGCTTGAGCTGCAACTTGCAATCGTTGTTGTTCGTTAATTTCATTCATTGCATTTTTTACTTTCGTTTCTAACTCTATGTTCGTTACTAATGCTTTGACAATTTCAAATCCAAAATCTTGCATGGTCTCGCTTAAATGGCTTTTAACGGCATTAGCAATGCTGTCTTTTTTTTCAAAAATATCATCCAAGATCATTGTTGGCGTTTCAGAGCGGACTAGATCAAGCACATAGGCTGTAATTTGTTGCGTAGGATCTTCCAATTTATAGAAAGCATCATAAACGCCGTCATCTTTGATGCGATATTGTACGGAAACTTGAATCTGGACAATCACATTATCTTTTGTCTTGGTTTCGACTTTGACATCTAATTGTTGAATTCGTAACGATAACTTACCAGCAATCCAATCAATAAAGGGTATTTTAAAATTAAGTCCTGCATGTGCAATAGAATGATATTTTCCTAGGCGTTCAATAAGTGCGACTTCTTGCTGTTTGACAATAAACAGGCCTGTTAAGACAAAGATTAACAAGAGAACGGCAATACCAATTAATAGTTCAATCATCATTTATATAGCTCCTTATACCCTTATAGTTATAATTTATTGTTTAATTTTAAAAAAAGAAATTCAACAGTAACAGCAGGAATAGAAATGGCCATACATATTCCAACTTTTCTAGCATGGATTCCAAAATGTCTTTTCTTGCTGCATTTGGAACGTAGTAAGAGTGAGATAAATTTAATACAAGCTTTTTATCTTTTTTATCTCTCAAAGTTACTTTAATGGTGTTATTCCCCCAGGTTTCTGCATAGGTAAATTGATAGGGATGTGCGTTATTAGGTTTCATTTCATTAATATTCACCACATCAAAATCACTTATTGGTTTTGGGCTTTCATCTGAAAACCTGAGCTCATAAAAGAACTGTTTGCGTTTTACTTGGATATCCGGTTTTTCGTTAGTGTTATACGATTTTTCAATTTTTGATTTAATTACCTTTTCTTTGAGTGGAAACAATTGAAGAGTGAATGCGCTCATGTATCTTTTTTCAGCGAACGCAATTAATCTGTTTTTTATCTGCTGATTTCTGCGCTCTAATGCTAATCGCTTATTCTGAGGCAAGCCACCTTGAGCCAATAATTGATTGTTGCGCTCGTATTCACTATACAGCTCACCATCAGGTGATTCAAAATCAAGCTCATTGTAAGAGATAGGATGTCCCTTTTGCGAAAATAAAATAGAGCCTGCGGCTAATCCGGTTAAAAATTTAGAATGTTTTACTACAGGCGATATTTGCTGCGGTTTCGTCTTTCCATAGGTATGAGCAACTCTAAATGATTTAGAATACCCTGAATGAGCAGGAAAGGATAAAAAAGCCCCCATGAATAGGGTGAGGGCAAAAATCCTATTTATAACAATTAAATAGTTATGACATCTTAAATAACTCATGTGCGATTCCTTTAGGTAATTTTCCATCAAACCATGTCCAGAGTTCGAATTTATTCGTTCCTTTTTCAAAATGAAGAAAATCTTCTTCAATTTCGTCCTCATCGTTTATTGGTACACCCGCTAACTGCTCCTATAAATTTAAATAATCCATTGTGCTCCCTCCTGATAGGTGAGTAGGCTAGAAAAAATCTAGCCTACTTAACTGGATTACTCTTCTTCTTTTTCTTCTTCGGTTAAGAATAAATCGTCTGAAACGATTTCTATCACATCCCAATTAATACCTATGGTGGCATCATGATTTTCTTTTAGGTGTTGTAGTACGGTACTTGCCTGCTCTTTGCTGAGTAGAGGCCTTACATCCAACACATCTTCTATAGACCAAACGATGCTGATTTCTTGTATTAAACTATTTGTTCCGTCTGTTGATATATTGCTCATCAAAATCTCCAATTCTTTATTAAACAGTTAATTAGTAATTAGTGGTAACTCCCTGCTTATGCAGGGAGTATTTTCGAATACTAATGATAAGAGGAATAATAAAGAGCAGTGCCATCCCAAAGACTTGCATGAGAGAAGGAATTCATGCGTACTCTGCCTTGCTCGTTTGCTCTTTTTCTAAATGGTTCATCAATAAAACAATTAGGTTTGGCTTTTGTTTTTCCGCAAAAAGCATCGTTTCGTTCAGTGATTTTTTCTTGTGCAATTTCTCTGAGTACTACAGTGGAAGTTCCAATTAGATCAATGACCTGATAAAAATCAATGTTAGTTTGCTCGTAACCCCAAGAAGCATAGAGAATGGAACCGATTTGAAGAGGGTGTTTAATCATGATTTATTCCTTATTTTATCTATTATGTTCCTAAGTGAACATCTATAGTATGGCAGATCATAACTAAGTAGTCAATATAAAAGATGTATTTAATCTATCTTTTTTATATATTTTATTTGTTGACAAATTTGGTTCTTGTAAATAAACTAAGTCGTAGTGTCATTAGGACAATAAAAGAAAACGAGGTAATTATGATTCATCTAAATCAAACCAATGCACCACTTGAGCTGGCCTTTTCTTTAAACGATTTATTGAGAGCGTTAATGCTTACATCTTCATCTACCAGAAATCAGGATATTTCTTATTCCTACTGGAATAGGTTGTCCATTAAAGAAGCCATCGGCACTTATCTGGAATTAAATACCCTTGTTCATTACCCCCAGCTGTGTAATGCACTAAGGCGGTTGGAGCGTTTAGATTATCAGGTAGAACTTTCTCTGGGGGATATTCCTGAAATGAATCAACAGGGTATTGAGGCAATGATTTATTCTTTAGAGGCAATAAAAAATAAATTATTGGATGCACGAACTCAAAAAGCCATCCTTGATGCTCAATTTAATAACCTTATTTTCCTGTACGGAAATAATACAACAGTGCCTGTATTGCATGCTTTCAAACCTCATTATTCTTTGCGAAGAGCAACTTTCTATAGTCAGTACACTACACGTGCCAGAAAAATAAATATTTCCGGTGTTCCTTATTTCATGCATCATCATGGCCATCGATTACAAAAACTAAAAAACCTTTATGAATTAAATGAACACCATTTATTAGATCGATATTTTGATGCAATAAGACAGGATACAACAGCAATAACCCCAGTAATGAGAACCTATTTATTGGGAGGATTCATTAATACGTCCGTGTTTGCATTTCGTTCTAAATACGATTACAAACAATCTGGTAAAAAATACTATATTGATTTGGCAACAAACAAAACGTACACGCGATTAAACGATGCAAAAGACTGTGCATTGCAATACTGCAACAATTCATCACTTACTTTATTAGAGGCTTCTTAATGAAAAAATTATTGCGATTCGAAGTGAAACAAAATTTGCGTAGACCCTCAAGGGTTTACGTCAAATCAACGGATGGGAAGAGCATTTATGGTTCTTTTCATATGAATGAGCCGGATTTATTCGATGGTTGGAATAATCTTTCAATTAATCAAACAATTGAATTAAAACAGTTCATGCAAAATCTTAAGGCCATTCACCAGCACTTGCATCCTTCACCAACAAGCACGTTGCTCGATTTGCGTTTTCGACTACCTTATGAATTTATCGAAGTTTTGGAGCAGATTGAAATTATTTGTGACGAGCAAAAAGTGGAGTTAAATATCTTTGAACCTATGGTTAGCAGCATGATACAGCAAATTAAAATTGCAGTAGGGAAGCTTTCAGGTTCCAGCAAAGAACAGGCTTTAACGTTACTGAATCAAGTAAACCTTGCCGAATATAAAAAGCAAGATTTTAGTAATCAAATAAAATCAATTTTTTCAGAATTACAAGCCGTTGTTAATCGTTCTGAGAAATTGCATCACAAAGCAATAACCTTATTTGATAAAGATAAAAGCTATTCTCCTATGGCTATTAAAGGCATGGCTAGCGGAGAAACAACACCCTCAAAATGGCTTGTGGCCTGTGCAGTTGAAGTATTGCTCGATGAAAAAAACGATATTCTTTTTAAAATTCTCACCGAGGATGATGTGTTTATGTTATGGGCTAAACAATTGCTCGATCAAGGGCATAATCCTAAGGAGATCATACATAAAATAGATGCACTCAATAAAAATGAGTTAATTAATAAGATTAAATGTTATAAAAAATAATATGATAAAATGGTAACCATTTGCATAGATAGTTTTTACAAGAGAGGTATTGATAGTGTTCTTAACATTTACTAACGGTTGTATCATTGTTCTGGGGCTTGTGCTTATGTGGTGCATTCTATTTTCTATTTTCAATGAAAAATCATCGCGGCGCTTGGGTATAAAGCTAGGGATCTTGGTGCTGTTTTTGTCTCCATTCATTGCTAAATTGAGCTATGATTTCTATGCAATTGCTTCACGACAATTGTTTCTTATGGGGGCCAATGGTGAAATTCAATTAGCGTACTCCCCATTAAAAGTGCCAAAGACCCAAAATAACCATTATTGTGATCGCTTTACAGACAGCAAAGGTAATTTGTTAAAACGCTCTACAGTAGGTGATAAGCATCTATTTTGTGGTGTTTTTTGGAATATGGGGGAACATGACGTGGTGTTTTTGCCTTACAAACTTTTGGGCAATAATAAAGCCATCTATTGGGCTTCACCAGAACTAAAAATTATCGGTCCAATGCCTCCTGAACTCCTTTTAATAAAAAACAAAGAAAAAAATACCCATTCGATTTCATCAGAAAAACCCAATAGAATTTATGTTGAAGCAGGTAAAACAGCGCATATTATAATAACAAAACAATTTAAGCTTCCATCTGATACAGATCACAAGGAAAAAACAATTTCCCCTGGGGCAGTGTTATCAGGAGTTACGCTAGAACCGTTTGACGTCTCAGAAAAACTGAGCCACGGACGGTTTAAATTATTCATTGGGAATACATCATGTGTCGCCTCGTCAGATACACATATTAAGCCTGATTACGATACAGCAACAGCTATAGCTAACATCATCAGCTTAAATTGTTCTAATGATGAGGAAAATGCGATTCCTATACAAGCAATAGCAACTGTTTCTGGAAAAGCACTATATCCTAAAGAATAAGAGGTGAGTTAAAACACGGCTCACACGTGCCACCAAAAGGAAACTATTATTATGCGCATCAATTTAAAAACACCAATACACTACTTATCGTTTTTATTGTTAGTTTTGTCTTATTTGTCGCTTTCTTTTGAAACCGCTCTAAAGTCAGGGGTATTTTCCTCTTATAGCGATTTATTTACCCCAATAATCCATATTTTTTACTGGCCAAGGTTTGCTTTGCTGCTATCGCCTGCGCTTGTTTTGATTATTCTTTCTTCTGTTAAAATGAAGAATTATGAGTTTATTTTAAAAGGATTTTTCCTTTTTACAGCAGCAGTTATTGTAAGTAATAATATCAGTTTATTTTCATCCCCTAATGTAATTCCCCCTCTAAATCAGCCACAACACTTCATACAGCTTTATTATTATGCTTCATGGTGCAAATCAATAACTTGGATAGTGATTATTACATTAGGCTTAATTTGGACTTTTCAAAAGCAGCCACAACCATTGCGGGCACAAACCTCTTAGGACTCATTATCATTGCTATGGATTGGGGAGATTATTCATGGTCCAATAAATCGTTTACATTGATCAATCAGCATAACACCATTTAGGTATTTTTATGGAGGAGCGTATCATGAATAACAGTACGCCTGTATCAATAAACACAATTTATGAATCAGCAAAATTAATTATCCATTCGAATAACAAAGTGCAAGATTCTTTTTGGAGAGACTATTGCACTCATGTATTAACTTGTTTAATCAATCATCTTCATAAAAAGAGTGAGGTCACTTTAAGTGATTGTTTAGATCAATTGGATATATATGAACCAATGGAATTAATGTTTAAAATTAATGTCTATAATTCTAAAGAAAAAACGGCTATTGAGCGATTTCCAAATCAAGAGCGATTTCTAGCAAGCAAGGCAAACATGGCCGTGTTTATTTTAACATCAACTCTGAAACTTTATTGTGATAAAGGGCAATACAGTCATCTATTTGAGTGAATAGCCAATGATTTTCAGTTTGCTTTAATTTTTCCTTGAATAGTTCCTATAATTAACCTGATATTCGGGTTTTTTTATTAGAAGTTGTGTGGTTTAAATTATGGGTCATAATATTTGTGTCACTCAAAAATAATAATTACTAATTTTGCTGTTTCCGACATTGATAATCTTATAAAATATCAGTCAGTAACCAAACAAGATCAAAACGCATATTTTCAAATCTTAGAACTCAATCTCTATCAATGATGATAGAATTGGATGTCTTGTAGTAGCGCAAAGGTATGCCATGTATCACTTTCTAATAAAGCAGCTGGCTCTCCATCTGCTGTTACAGAAAAATCAGAAATAATCCATTTCTCATCTGCATCATGAGTTAAAATTTTTACGTAATCACCAATTTTAAATGGTGTTGCATCAATTATTTTTTTTATAACGATTTGATTTAATTCTTCTTCATTTGAAGGTAAATAATTTTTGATATGAGCCATGACGATTCTTGGAAGTTTGAATGAAGGAACCTTACAAGAATTTTTGCCAAATGTAAATGTTTGAACAGATCTAGAAATTTAAATTGTTTTTTCTATTTTGAATTTATAGCGAAGATCGAATCATCCAGAAAAGAAAAGTAACCTCGAATATCAAAATAACGACTAAAAGTAAAATGACAAACTGCCGGCATTGCTGACAGAATTATTTGAGTACACCACCTGATATTAGTTTTTTATGCTTGGCTGACTGATGCCGCTCAATGAGATCGATATCATTATATCGATCGGTAATGGCACTTGAGCTATGGCCAGCATCATCGCGTACATGTGCAACAGGACGCCCACGCATATTAATATCATCGGAAATACCTGTATGGCGCAACCAATGTACTGTTGCTGACTCAAAACTATCAGCCTCTATTGAAAAGCCGGTGTTTCTTAAATTTTGTATGGTGTTATCAAAGCAGTCTTGAACCAAGCGACGAATGTGTCTTGAACTAGTCATTGCTCCTTTGCCTTTTTCTTTAGGTAATAGAGGGCTTTGATCATTCATCGAAGGAAGTGGGGTTAACTGCATACTGACACGATATCGCTTGAGTGCTGCAAGCATGTCATCAGGTACGGCAATATCTCGCATTTTGTTACCTTTTCCTACCGTCTTAAACCACCAACATCCTTGGCTATCTTGATAAAAATGTCGCATTTCTGGAGTCCAACGATCACTGGCACATAGCTCAGAGATACGTAAGTACAATAAATAAAGCGCAGAAATAATAAACAATGTCCGTTCATGTCTATCGGGCGCATTATTTGCCATATTTTTAACTGTATCAAGACAAGTTTGCCATTGTTTTTCACTCAAGCGCATCACTTGTGCTTGATGTTGAGTTTTTTGGATATACTTGCTTTTTTGTTTGATCAAAGTAATCGGGTTAATGGATACTTTTTCCTCTAAGGCCAAGTAATTATAAAAACTGCTCAGCACCGTAAAAATTTCACGAATTGCTTTTTGTGATAATTGATAGTTTTGCTTATTGGGCCTCAGTCCATTTTTATGATCAA
Organism: Legionella bozemanae; assembly: GCF_001648595.1. Taxonomy (GTDB): domain Bacteria; phylum Pseudomonadota; class Gammaproteobacteria; order Legionellales; family Legionellaceae; genus Legionella; species Legionella bozemanae. The sequence goes on from NZ_LBAW01000035.1 coordinate 12,441, forward strand.
TTTTACTTACAGTGGCTACAAATGGGCGCCACTCATGGTTGGGAATGCGTTCACCGTTATGCATAATGAATCGTGCTACTTTTTTAAACCCAATCCATGATTTTGGTGGGTTGAAACAAAATTGCATGTAATTTTCAATGTCTTGCCGTTTCAAATCCAGTAATGATTTTTTCTCAATTAGCCAAGCCCATTGAATTAATCGTTCTACTTCTCGACGATATGATTCAAATGTGGCATTATTGTTATCATATTGTTTTAAAAAGTCGAGACAAAAAATTAGGTCATATGGCGCAAAAGATGGTGGTATAAATGCTTGCCAATTTTTTTCTTTAAGCTGTTGGCAAGTGTCTATCAATGGTTGTGGTATAGGAATACTTGCCATGGTCACACTCTAATTTTAAAATAAATTAATAGATCATTTGGTCTTATGCATACTACCATCAATATTATCTTCACTGAATTCTGCTTCAAGTTCTGCAATGCTTGGCAGGTTTGATTTTAAGTTTTCAGGAATTGCCTTTGTAAGTTGATATTCAGAAACGCCTATTGGTTTTTCTATGCCTTTTAGAGCATACTCAGCAATGACTTTGCTTCTTGATTTGCAAAGCAATAAACCTATGCTAGGGTTATCGTGTTCCGTTTTAAGATACTGATCAACCAAGTTGAGATAAAAATTTAATTGTCCAGCATGTTCTGGTTTGAAGCGAACTGCCTTCCATTCTATAACAATAAATGCCCTAAGTTTTAAATGATAAAAGAGCATATCTAGGAAATAAGTTTCGCCATCAATTTCCATCGGATATTGACTACCAACAAATGAGAACCCCTTGCCCAGCTCTAATAAAAACTTGGTAATATGTGCAATGGAAGCATGCTCAATTTCGCGCTCAAGTGCATCATCATGAAGACCTAAAAAATCAAAATTATATGGACTTTTAAGTACTTCTTGCGCAAGTGATGATTGTGCCGCTGGTAATCGGTGTATAAAATTAGATGCTTTACTGGAGGGTAAAGCTTGAGATTGATATAAATTTTGATTAATATTTTTTTCAAGTGTTGAGCGTGACCAACCATTTTCAATGGTTTGACTTACATACCAATCACGCATGATAGCATCATTAACTCTTTGTATTAAAACAACAATATGTCCCCAAGGTAAATCCCGCACAGCTTGTGCGCGAATTTCATTTAAATCAGGATATTCCTCGGCAAGACGTTTCATTCGTCGGATGTTTGCTACTGAATAACCCCGGGTTTCAGGAAATAAATTCTGTAGATCTCGAGATAATGTTTCAATAAAGCCCGTTCCCCAAGATTTTTGCTTCTGTTTCTCAATTATTTGTTTGCCAATGTACCAATAGTGGTTGATAACTTCTTGATTTACGGCCAGTGCTGCACGGAATTGTGAGGATTTTATTTGAGTTTTAAGCGCACTTAAAAATGACTTATAATCATGATCGAGATGAAAAGTTATTTCTTTTGACATACTTGGTTCCTTTGTTGGGTTGACTAATCGATTTCAATTCAATTTGTCTTCCAAGCACAAAATTTTTGCTCACTGTCCTGTCGTGAGCGAAAATTATACGACTACGATAACTTAATTTCAAAAACTTTCTGCAACGGGCGTTGCAAAAAGTTTAATTGCCAAATTAGATATCAATAATACTTAATTTTCAAATAATTGCAAGCAGTCCAATAGTATAAACTATTGGTGTTATTAATTGAATCTGCGTGCGAAATCAGATTGTCCAACCCAAAATTTTAAGTTTTGCATCCCTCTATATTTTCGTCAAAAGAATGTAAGCAACCAGATATTAATATAATCACATTATGGCTTGTTTATTAATGCCAACATCCCATAAATTAATTCTTGAATTACTCCCCAAGTCTCAATTAACTTTGAAGCGGATAATTATTTACACAAATGAATACCTTGTCCTACCACATGGGCATAAAATCAGTAACATTTTTTCTTCCGCCTCTTTGCACATCATGGGTGTTAATGTATTTTGCATCCTAAGGTATAATGGATGAATTTTATTAAGGGCGAACAACATATGTCTGAAGATTTATTCGTTGCCGCATGGAAAAAAGGAATTAAAATAGTAGGCGTTGAATTTTTTAATATACAAGCATCATCCATTGATGCGGCGCAGAAAAAATGGCAGTTAGAACCTAACTATACTTTTATACAGAACGCTATGGGTGGGTATAGCCATGGAAAACAAGTTTTATTAGCGATGATGTACTCATTTTTTGATCCAGAAGACGGCCAAAAACTTCTTGAAAAAACCCAAACGCCCAATTTTGTACAAGCCCTATCAATTTTGAATCAGGAATCAAAGAAAATTATTTCTGAATTATGGCTACACCACACTGGGTGGTGAATATAGTCGAATAATTAATAACCGCAATTCATTTGATACAAAGTATCAATTAATATAAAATGATACTTTGTATCAAATACGCCTATAAATAAAAATGCTCCTTAAAAATAAAAAATCCTATAACCATTTATTAATTCAATTAAAGCAAAAAGAAAACATTACTGCTGAAAAACTTGCCGAACTAGCCAATGTAAGTGTTGCAACACTCAATTCATGGCTTGCAAATCCAAATACAAAAAAATGGAGGCGATTAGATAAGGAGCGCTATTACTATATAAAAGCTAAGTTATATTTCAGTTCACAAAATAGCTTTGATAAAAAAGATAATATCAGAACTTTTCTACATCATATTGAGATGGTTTTAAACATAGCCCATAAGAGCGCCGTTACAGGCAAATCAATTCCAAAGGAAGAGTTGAAATTTATAAAACAGGCTAAAGAAATGAACCAATTAATAGTAAGCTCAATATTCGATTTAATACCCCCTGATGAGGAAGAAAAAAATCTTATTAAATCTCTTATGGAAGAACATGATTCAGAACACATTTCTGCAGAAGAAGAGTTTTATCTTGAATTCCTTGCTTCCATTAATAAAAAAGAAGTATTGCAATTACATTACCAAGAAAAACAATCTCCTTTTATAATCGCCAAAACATTAAAATTTCCCACGCGATTGATAGAACGGCTCATCCGTGAAGATGAAGAAGAAAATATTAAAACCTTAGAGCTAAAAAGAACCCAAACAATTTCTTAATTTGAAAATGATGCCTGTATTTGATTATTTTACCAACCTTAAGTTGGAAGGTCCAAAAATAATTCCATATAAATCATCAAAAAAATAATCTTTTCGGGGGATTTTTATTCGATTAATAGTGATAATAGCTTTAAACATGCGCTCATCATAAGGCTTAAGGGGGCTGGATGATGAATTATAACCAAATTTTTCTGCCACACCTCTATAGACATGGGATCTTTTCTCATGAGCCCAAGATAGCATTTAGTGCTGTAGTAAGAAATAATGAAGCCTATAAATAGGTAGAAATAATATATGGCTTCTTTATTTCCTACATCACGAATTAATAATGGTGCGCACAGGCTCAGATTAATAATTGATAGAACCGCAAAAACAGGATTGAAGATACAATGTTCCACTGCTTTAAGAAACGCTTCAAATCGGCTAATGGGTGTAAGGCAAAATAAATTTTCTTTAGTAGCTACAATGTCAGTGTATCTTGGATAATATTCAGCAGGAATAACCAATAGCTTTCCATTTTTTTTAATTCAAGATTGAACGTATGCATAATCGTTTTATATGGGGCTAGGGTCCATGGTATGAAAAAGTACGCTAGACGATTAATATTTTAATCTTATTCAGTATAATTTAGCAGCTGTTGAAACTTTTTGGCTTCTTCTAAAACGATATCCAAATTCGGCAAACCAACGGCTTTTTCAAATGCATCACACAAAGGGATAAGGTTATTTATTTGTTCCATTGTCAAATTATAATTTGACAAATTGTCACTAAGACAGGCATGGAATAATTCTTTCAATGTTGTCTCTGTTGGATGTGAATCAAAAATTTTTATTAAAGCTTCTCTCTGTATAGTAGATAATGGTTTTATGCCTATTAAAAAAGAAACTAAAATAAGAAAATCACTTTTCATTAATGTCACTCTTTGGGCCCCTTCCCTGGCATCGTTTTTAACGGAGCTGATCTATTTTCAGATAAGAATAAAATTGTAAGATTTGATTCACAGCCTGTATCAATGATAAATTTTGCCTTATTTAAGATAGAATCATTTTTTAACCTGGAAACCCCTCCGTATAACGGATAAACCTTATTGCCCAAATTTTTTTTCATAAAGTGACTATCTATTTTAGTCATTATTGCTTCCTTTTAAAGACTCAAATATTTAATGCGTTTCATTCACAGTCAGCCTTATTCCCTCTGCTTCTTGCAAAACATGAATAATTGAAAATAATGACTGCGCCGTAGGATTTCCCTTGGAACTAAACATTCTTTGTAAACTTTTACTATTTTTATGAACCCTTTCTGCTAAGGGCTCAAATAAAATAGAAGCATTAATATAATCCTTTAATAAAGATTTTGCGACATCAAGCTCATCTGCTAATAAAGAATTAACGGCCTCGATTAATAGAGCCTTTCTAAACTCTGAGTCTTTTTGTGCTCTGTCTCGGATGGTACTTTTAAATTCTCTTGTTAAAGCCATAATACTACCCTCGTCTTTTTGCTAACTTATACTCTTGCCAATAATTTTTAGCGATTTTAATATCCTTATCCTGTTGCTTTTTTGATCCACCGCCAACTAAAATCACTAGTTCCTCGCCATCTTGCCCAAAGTAGATACGATATCCAGGGCCAAAATCAATCTTATATTCAAAAACACCATCTCCCAGAGATTTGACATTAGAATAATTTCCTAACTCCATACGATATAGCGCCGTAGATACCTTTGCTGCAGCAATAGCATTTAATTTATCAAACCATTTAGCAAATGGATCAATGCCTTCTTTAGTTATATAAGATGCAACTTTTATTTTCATACTTAAATAGTAACCTATATGTTACTTATTATCAAGTTTAGAAGACCTTTCACATAGCTCCTTCAAACTTTCTCTTAAAGAATCTAAAATAAAGGTTCCTTGCTGAAGCTCGCCTTTTCTATAAAGAGCTTCGATCTGATATGTCCGATCTATTAACCCAAATAATTCACATTTGTTGGCCAAAACTTTTACATCCATTTGTACTGAAGAATTCATATCATGATCTCTGTAAGTTAGGTTGGTATTTTTATCAAAAAACATTGCTGGTACAAGTTAATGAGCTATGAATTACACGTACTGCATTTCCCAAGTGGGGTGGTATAGAGATGATCTTTTCTGACCTTCCAGACGTATTTTTAAATGAGCGCCTCTGAAGCCCGTAATTATCCCTGGCGCATTACTCTTAGCCAATTTCCTTTTGAATTTCATCGTCCTCGACTCTATTTGAAATGAGTTCTTTTAATGAAACACCAATCGACTGTTCCACTTCACATACATTTCTATTGAGCGGCTGAATTTGATCAGGTAATGGCTCAATCAAAAGCCAATGCTCATCCAATAGTGAAAAATTTATTTTTTCTTCGTTCATTTTTTATCCTTCAACTTGATTAAGCCAATAAATTACTAACCCGTATTAACTGATTAATCCTAAATCATCCAACGAATGCGATTCATTTTCTCCAAGCCATTTACTTACACCACCTTTATAGAAAAAATCTAAAAAAGGAGTAACCATATCATTATACCAATTCGAGCTCTTGGCCTCTCGTGGTTGCTCAGTTCCTATAGTAATTTGCAAATGAAAGATTGTTGGAGGCAAACTACTCTGACAGCGGGTATAAACTAAGCGAGTAAAATCCTCTTTCATAGTTGAATCACTGTAAATAGCATCAGCGATAGGACAAATAGGTTCTGCATTTAATTGTTTTTTGAAATAATTTGGGTCCAACTTTAAATTACACTCCCCTAAAAACATGTTACATATCCCTCCAAATAATCGATTTTGCAGTAATCACCATTATAAACAATAACAAAGAACCGAAACAGAATGTTGAGTACGGTGCAAAGCGATCATTGATTGCCCTTTCCTTTGATTCTACTAACACTACCCACGTTCTCAAAAAAATCCTCGCACTATGAACTTATCAAAAATGAATCAATGCCAAAGAGGTCTTGAAATGTATATTATAAGATCTCTTCAATGTTTTCACGGTCTATCGAAGTTCAAGTAAATCCACTATAGCACAAGAGGTCTTTAAATGTTATAATTTTAATTATTTAAAGATCTCTTTATTCATTTATGGCACGCGAAGGAAAAGCACGGGTTTTAAACGAGCAAGAATTTAAAAGACTCTTAATTATTGCTAAAGACTCCTCTTTTGCATTACGAAACGTTGCCTTAATTTATTGTTCTTTTGGTTTAGGTCTGCGAGTTAAAGAAATTTCCGCTTTAACCTTTAAAGATGTCATTGATTATGAGTTCAATATCTTAGAGGAAGTGAATTTAAAACGAGCCATGACCAAAGGAGAAAAACAGCGTCATATTTACCTGACAAATAAAAAAGTGGTCGCTGCATTAAATGAATACATTCAATCCATTCATTCAAAAGAGCAAGAACTCTTTAATTTCAAAGCCCCTCTATTCAAGACACAAAGAGGGAGTCGTTTTCAACCGGATGTATTACAAAAATGGTTTCGCAAATTATACGATAAAGCAGGTTTAGTCGGTGCCAGTTCACATTCAGGACGTCGCACTTTTATAACACGGCTTATAGAACAAGGTGCAGATATTAAAGCGGTGGCGCGACTTGCGGGTCATGCTCATATTGCCACTACATCAGAATATGTAGAAGATAACCCCGATCGCCTTAAACGCATTTCAAGTCTGGCTATTTTTTAATGTATTTATTTAATTCATTTTGGTTGATTCACCTTCACCTTCCGCAAGCACCCTATCACTACATACGATTCGAAAAAGAATCACGTTATTATGAGCTAAGAGTATCACAAGATTTGTTGGGCGATTGGACACTCTCTTTAAGTAATGGCCGTATCAACAGCAAACTTGGCACCACCCGTGTTCAAGCCTTTAGTTATTTTGATGATGCATTAGCGGCGTTTTATCAAGCCATTAAATTACGCCTGCAGAGAAAATATCATGCCACTCAATACCTCATTGATCACTGCCTTTTTTCGCTGGTATTTTCTTTGATGATGACCAAATACGGCAAACCAAAGAAACCGCCGAAAACAAATAAGAAAACAATCACTGAAAATTCAAAAACAAAACAATCAGAGCAATTAATTGGCGATTCTTTGCAAGCAAGCTTCTTTTCTTGAGAAAAATATTTAATCTAAATTAATAAAATAAATTCAATATGATATTTAAAAATCATACAATCAAATTTAAGGCGTTTTTATCGCCTTTTTTATTTATAATGCAAATCCATAGGCGATAGTTAAATATCGCCTGGTAATTAATATATAACAGCTTTATTTTTTAATGCCTTAAGATTTTCTAAAAAATGAACTGTAATCCCCTGTCTATTGTGATCAGCGGCTGGATGATGCCCTTAATGCTCTGGATCATGCGTGGCAACGAACTACTTCCAGAATTCATTCTGGAGAAAATCAAGCATTCCATATCAAAAAATAAAGAAGGAGAGCTTGAGTGGAGCTTAAGTTATGATCGCGTTGAAAAACTTGACGACAGTTTCTTCAGAACTCTTCCTCAGGTTAAGCTCCCTGACACTATGATGTTCATGGGGGACTTCGCTGATATGTGGTGTGTTTTTACCCATATGAAAACTAAGTACAAGAAAAAAAAGCCCTTTAAATCAGCCTTAAATGCATGCATCCTGGGAGATGCTTTCGGCATCAAGCCTAAAAAAATGGCTGAAATGTCTGATATGAGTTTTAACCTTTTACGGGGCTACTCACGAAGATTATATTCGTATGGATACTATGGGCCTGGCTAATGACAAGGCTGGAAACCTTGTGTATTCATTGCCTATTTTCAAGATATGGGACTTAATAGACAACAAAACATTGGGAGATGGCGATGGCCAAAAATTACCAACCAGCGAAAGCACGATTCAGTCGCGGTATTCAAAAAAATATCTTGGGAAAGCCCCTGGTATTTCTATATATACATTAATCGCTAATTTTATTGCAGTAAACGCTAAAAATATCGGATTAAATGAATATGAAGGACATTCGCTTTATGATCTAATCTATGGAAATAAAATAGACATTAATATTGGGGTTCTAAACGCTAACCGTCGAAATTTCCGGACTAAATCCAACCACTTTTTTCTTTTTTACTCCATGCAAGAAAACTTTGTTTATTATTGCATCAAGATCAATGATTTTATCACCAGAAAAAATGAAGTGCCCCTGAAAATGGATGTGTTGCCAAGCTACAGGTGAAATTTTCCTTAACAGCGCCAATGCCTTGTGATCCCCATCAGCTTCATATTTGAGTTTGAGCTTGGATAGGATTGCCGAATTATAATGAATAATCGCATTGGCAATAAGCCTGGCACATTGGTTGCTGATCTCAATTTCACGATCTCCCCTGCCTGATAATTGCTTTTTACCATAGGCAGTTGCAATAGCCATACGCAATTGATGATAGGATTCTACCCGATTTTGAGAACGATGTATGTCTCGTTGCAATTTTCTGTCTTGCAAATATTTCAGGGTATAGATGCTACGGATCAATTTATCGTATTCAAATAGTGCCTTTCTGGTCTTGTTTGAGGCGCTGTACGTGCATAATTTTTTAATCAAAATGCTTTGAGTGATTTCTTTACAGCCTAACGCTTTGATAATAGGTTCGATATTAGGCCATTCATCCTCAATGAGTTGGCGATCAATTTTGTCTATGGGCTTGATTAACCAATCTGCGTATTGTGATAAATCATCACCACAGTAAAGATGCTTGAGTTGGGCTTGCAAATTGGTAAATCTAGGGCACAGTTTACCACCAAACCAGTCCATCACAGCAAAGTTAGCTTTATTAATAAGATGCATGTCGCCTGTAATGGCCTCAGGCATGATACTGCTGGTGTTGTTATACCAAATGTCAAAAGCGAAATAACTTTCATGCTCATGAGCACCAATCAACTCAGTTTGAAGTGGGATATGGTTGACCAGCAGCGTATAAGCCACAACACCCTTGCCTTTTTTAAAGTATTTTTTGGAACGTCTTGCTTTAAGTGTTGGTCTTGCCACTTCAAATTTTTGCCCATCCCCCCCGCCATAAAGAATTGCTATATCCAACGAGTAATCAGGAAAAATAGGCATTTGTGCAATATCATCCCCGATCATATCGTTGGCTTTTTTTAATGTTTGCAATCGCACTCGGGATTGATAAACATCCAACAAACTGGCATAAGGAATATCTGAAATTTCTGCCATATTAAGATTGCCGTTATTCAGCGCTTGCGCGATAATCACAGCATTCAGGGTGTTTTCATCAGCAAGCAACTTAATATAGCGAGGTTGTATGAGAGTAAAAGCAGATGAATAGCGACTCCGTTCATTAACAAATCGAAGTACATCCGTAATATCACATAAAGGCAATTGCTCATAAAAACGGTGTTGAGCGTCTTCATCATATTTGTCATCATTCGATTTTTTTAAATGAAGCGTTTTGGTTTGTTCATCATAGTACAGATGTTTGAGCTTACCTTGGGTAAAATCAGAATTGAATTTCAACCATTCTGATCGCAATTCAGCACAACGCTCGTCCAGTAAGCTCTTAATAGGCTTTCTCAATGCTGGAATATCTAAGGGTTCCACTAGTGCCCCTTTTTCCTTGGCTGAATTAAGCTCTTGCTGAAGCGAACGGTTTTGGATGCTATCTGCCAAATAGAATTCACCTGCTTTAAGCCGTTTCTTAAGTTGGCGATAAATCCAAAATTCATAGCGATCGGCATGGAATTTTTTCTCACCCTTAGCATTCGTATCAAATAAATATTTTTCTAACCGTTTTGGTCTGGTTTTCTCAGGACATGCTGTGACTGGATATTGGTTTATCGTTTTGTTGGCACCAAATAGCTCCTTAAGCCAGGCAATGGCTGCAAGCCAAGGACTGTCAGCTACAGTACTTGAAAAATCAATAGCCATCATTAATGGTCGTAACTGCAGCTGACATCGATGAAATAAAGTATCAACCAGTTTCCATTGAAAATCGATGGGCTTTAATTCTTCTTCATTTTCTTCAGGTATTTTATTGCGTAATTCTGCTTCAGGAATGATTGTTTCAAATGCTTTTTTGCGTACATCGCCAAAACTAAGATTATCATTTAACTCTTGGTTAATAAATAATCGTGCAAATCGACGCATAACAAAAGAATCAATTTGTTTACTTACGGCATAGTCTGTATAAGCATCTTTAGTTTTTTCTTTAAGATCTGCTTCAAATTGTCTGAGGTTCAAGCAAAAAGCGTCTATTAAATTATCATTCAATTGAAGGCATCGCAAAGAGAGATAACACAGAAGATAAAGGTAGGTCTGCTCAGATTTTAATTTCTTCCGTAATTCATAAACATCATAATAATCAACAAGACTTGCGTAATAGTGAATGTTTTGCTGAGAAAGATTGAGTGTAGGTAAGAGCGATTTAGCTAACTGATACAGGGGTTTTATCGAGAGAAGTTTTTCACGCTCAGCACTTATCATGCGTGCTTTAAAATCTTTTGTATCTTGCTTGAGATCCGCTAATCCAGAAAGCGTTTCTGATTCTTTTTCCAGCAACAATTTTTGCAAAGCTGATTTATCATCTATCGTCAGGGATTCTCGAATAATTAATCCTAGCCGGTTGCGTTCAGCATTTAAGACTTTGCTCACAATCACTTGCAAGGTGGTATATCCAGGACGCACGATTTTCTTTTTCTGCATAAAGGCCAATAATTCGATGACAATAAATTGTGGGCTAACATCACGACGCAGAATCTGTTGTGCCTGGGCAGTCAATAAGGGTTCAAACTCTTTTGACCAAGACTGATAACCAAAATGCGCTGTAATCACGGTGCATTGTGCATAATATTGGTGTTTGCTAATAGTGGTTGGATGAAACTGTTGTTCTGGGAAATACTCTTCCATAATGAAATCAATGTCTTCCTGCACCTCGTCCCACTTAAATGGAAAGAACCGATGTTTCGCCTTGAAGTAACCTATTTGTATGGCGCAATGGATTTGGGCTGATAAATCATCACGGCTGCGCATCAAGACTTGTTCTTCAGGGGTGAGATTGAGATAGTTCGAGCGCTGAACATCATCAAAATCAGGGATTTCATACAAGGCAGCTTGCTCTGCCTCAGATAAAATGGTTAATCTTTCATTGCTTGCACGCATGATAAAAAATCTTAATTAAAAAAGAGACAAGATGTTACTAAGAAACTCTCCCTAAAGAATACCTTTATCGGAAAGTTTGCTAAAATTAAATCATGAATTGCATTATAAATAAACATGTTGCTTGGGTGTCTGGAAATGACTCCAATAACTCTTTTAGGGAAAGTATATAAAAATGAATCATGAAACCGCCTAAAAAAGTAAAAAATAGTGAACGGAGGGTACGTGAATACCTTACTCCGGCTGAGGTAGATAAGCTTATTGTGTCTGCAAAGCAATTAGGGCGGCATGGCTTACGTGACTCTACAATGATTTTAATTGCCTATCGACATGGCCTACGAGTATCTGAATTGATCTCATTACGCTGGTCTCAAATAGATTTAAAACAAGGTCTACTTCATGTGATTCGCAAAAAAAATGGAATCCCAGCCAGTCACCCTCTTTTTGGCCCAGAGATTCGGGCTTTGCGTCAATTAAAACGCGATTATCCAGAAACAGATTATGTTTTTATGACGGAGCGTAAAGCACCCATTACTGCAGATACTTTCAGAAAAATTATCGCAAGAGCAGGAGAAAAAGCGGAACTTGGCTTGGCGACACACCCTCATATGCTTCGCCACTCAACAGGCTTCAAATTAGCTAATGACGGTCGAGATACTCGCAGTATTCAACATTATTTGGGTCATAAAAATATTCAACATACCGTAAGGTACACAGAAATTGCTCCCGTAAAATTTAAAGAATTTTGGGATGATTAATTATTGCAGGAAATTTCGACGGTTAGCGTTTAGAACCCCTTCTTCGGTAACTTTTTTAATTGCATCATCAAATGAATACAATGTCTTTTTTCCAAATCCATATTTAATGTTATTCATATTTCTTCCTAATTGTTTTGATAATTAACTACTTACTTCGTAATCGTTTTGCCCACCAAAGGAGAGCTAGAGTAATCAGGGCATTGATAACAATTGACCAAGTATTTAAAGTGGGAGTCAGAATTATAAATTTAAGATCTAAAGGAACTAAAAATGCAAAAAAGACATGTGCCAGCGTATGAAAAAATTCAAATCCCGCAAAAAATAGAACGATATCCCTAAACATAGGATTTCTCCTTTCAATTAGTCCTTTTATTTGTTAATTATAGGGTACTTTCATGTACTAATAGAAAAATAGACGTTGATTATCGATTTTTTTAAAATACGTTTTTTTCTTAAGTAGGTGACAGAGGCCAATAAACGACATCCCTTTGTTTGGATGTTAGTGTCAATATTGCTAATGTAAGATCAGCTCCTTATGAAATACTAAAGCAAGCTTATCATCAACGTTCATTCTTTATAATAGTACAACTTCTTAAAATAAATCTCTTGAGAGCAATTTTTGCGTCAGGGCGCAATGTGATGGACTCATCCTCTTTTAATCGGCCATAGCTTAGGCCAAGATAAC
>NZ_LBAW01000036.1 GCF_001648595.1 Legionella bozemanae
CGGCCTCATAACTTGAATAACTTCCAGACCCGCCAAAATTTTCCGCAGTTAAGGTCAGCTGAGGATTAGGATACAAGCCACTTTGAATAAAGGCACCACGCATAGCTTGTGCTTTATCCATTTCTGCTTGTAATTCAGGGTTATTGCGACAAGCAATATCCAAAGCTTCACGAAAGGTTAAGGGTGCTGCTTGAACCGCCGCCTCCTGAAACAGCACACTTAACAAAATTGTCATTGATATCTTAATGAAAAAACGCATTCCCTTCTGCCACTTGTTCCTAGATGAACTTATTAAGTTTGATATTATATTGATTTATATTTATTCTAGAGATAATCAGTATGCTAACCCTATTTCATAATAACTGATATCATCCATGAAAGTAACTCAAAATCACTTTATGCGAATAACAATTAAATTGATGCTCTTATCGACTCTTTTTACTTACCACACTAAAGACGTAAACAGAGCCATAATGATAGGCATCGCAACGGTAAATCAATCATAAATGCAGCCACTCCTTCTGGCTTCTTACCTTTTGTCCATTAGGTTTATGCTCATCACTAGGAATTTTTGCCAAACTCTTGTTCGGGGGCAATTCCGGCACTCGCTGTCAATTGTCGTGTCTGATAAATTCGCGCGCGCAATTCTTGTGCCATCCACGTAGCGCTTCCTTTGCAATTAGAAGAATCTGTTACATCAAGATAAGCTTCATCCAAGGATAAAGGTTCAATAAGATCGGTATATTCTTCAAATAAAGCTCTAATGTACTGACTTTCGTTTCGATAAACCTCCATGCGTACAGGCCATAAGACGAGGTGGCGACATAATTTTAAGGCTTGAGCTGTGGACATGGCTGAGCGTACTCCAAATGCTCGTGCCGCATAATTACATGTTGCAATAACCCCTCTTCGGTCAGCCGCCCCTCCTACTGCTATTGGTTTATTTGCAAGTTCAGGAAAATCACGCATTTCAATTGCAGCATAAAAACAATCCATATCAATATGAATGATTTTTCTTATCGGATTCATTTCAATTTTTTTGTCCTTTAATTCATTCATGATAGAAACCTTTCAATACAAACGAACTTGGGGAACCTCAGACCACCGCGTGGTATAGGCAGGTGATTTAAGTTCAGCACGCATTGCCCAGGGTTTTGAATATCCTTCAGCCGCGAGTCGAATCGTGCTTCTTCCATACTTTTGATTGATTTGATCAAACACGCACATCAGTTGTTCCGTATGATGTAATTGCTCATCACTTGGCTGATGAAACATGTCCAGCTGACGAGGGTTTTTAGGAATTAAATCTTCAAGACATACCCCTGCTTTTTTATAGTAATACCCTGGTTTAAAAATACGTTGCAGACAACGTTTGGCGATTTTAGTAATTAATCGCAAATCATCGGTTGCATTAACAAAACGAAACTCCATGACCTGAAAGTGTTGTGCCAAATCTTCCCGAAACCGATTGGTATGGACAAAAACAAACATGCGCTGCGCTACCAATTGCTGGTTACGCATTTTTTCAACGGCCCGGGCACAATGGCTACTTACCGATTCGGCAATAGAGGCGTATCGGGTTTGCATCTGCCCAAAACTTTTTGACGACATGATACTTTTTTTTGGTTCAACCTCTTCTAAACCATTACAGGAAACTCCTTGAAGCTCCATGGCCGTACGCATTAACACGACATTAAAACTCTTCTTTAAAAGATGTGTATTGGTCATTGCCAAATCATAGGCAGTATGAATGCCGCGCGCGATTAATTTATTTTCCCATTGCCGCCCTACTCCCCATATATCCCCTACTGCAATTTGCTTTAATAATTGCTCACGGTTTGACGTGATGTTGAATACCGGTATTTTCAAGACCTTTTTACATAAATGATTCGCCACTTTAGCCAAGGTTTTGGTGGCACCAATTCCTATTGAAGTAGGTATCCCTGTATATTGACGCCACATAAGCAAATCGACCACACATGATTTCGTCCATTTAGGAAGTCTTATCAGTATAGCCCCTTAATCCCGATTAATGAGAACAGTCTCGTGAACTACTCATAAAAAGAATTCGTGCGTTTGCTTTTGATTCAGTATTGAAACACAGTTCAAAATAAATTGAGTTAATAGAGGGAAAATTTTTGTTCATTATTTACACAAAAAAATCTTCTTATCAAATGGATGATGCCAATGACCCAACAAGAAAAACCACCAAAGTTATTTTCCTTATCGAGAAGTCATCCTAAGCGATGCATTTTCCTGCCAATTTATAATGTAAGGATTTTCATATCCCTCAATTGCAGCAACGTGCAATGCCCATTGTTTTTCCCAGGAGCTTGGAGGAAATGTTTTATTCCAGACCATAAACAATTGTCTTTGCGATGAGCTTAATGATAATCCATAATGTTCGGCCATAAATAAGCGCGTGCCACAACTCCTTTGGCAGAATCAGGCGGCTCAGCACGCCGCAATTTTTTATCAATTTTCATCGTACATCCCAGATAATCGGGTTGTTCTGGCAACACGCTAAACCGATAGTTCGAACGGGCCTGATTCACCACCCCAACTTCTGGCCATAAGTTATAAAGTTCGGCTTCCACATGGCGAAATTGTTCATCGATTTTTTCACAACATCGTCGCCCTTTATAGGGTTTGCCCTGTTTGTCCTCACACATTGGTTCACGCCAACATGCAAATTGCCGCCCAAAATGTTCGGCAGCCATAATATGCTCCCACTCAATGCGATGTGCTCTTTTGACTGAATCAGCAACTTGCATACCACAACTGGCTAAGTTGACTTCTTTATCTTCATAACGGCATCGGCAATATATGGTTTGTGGGTGTTTCTGAAATAATTGGGCTGCATTTCTTAGATTGTGAAAAAGAGCCTGGAGACTGGGCATAACTTAGAGAGATACAGCACAGTAGAACTAAGAGTCGAAACATAAGATACCATGAAGAAAAAAATAGGTGTCATTATAAAATGGTTCTTTGTTTTTTCTATAGAAAAAGTATCTCGGATAAAGACATCGAATAATAAGTCTCGAATGCATGTACACTCTCAAGTACCCTTCTTTCCTGTTAGAAATATCGGTTCTTAAAATAGGTTAAACATGATTCAGGCTTGCATACACCACAATACCACCTATTTTTTTTGTATTGAGATCCCTCAATAATTGCTTGAATCCTGAATACAGAATATCCCAAGCGCGTTGACCAAATTGCTGCGCAACCTGCTCGCGCTTTTGTTCAAACGAGTGTAATAAAAGCGTATACCAACGAATAAAGTACTCAGTTAGATCAACACTTTCATTAAATCTCCATCCAGTTTCAGAAAGCTGCTGTTTTAATTCGGGTAAATAAATTGGATTAAAACGAGAAGCTGTTTTTGACCATGGAAAGGGGCTTTGAATTGGTGTCGCATCGGGTCTTGAATAATCAAATAAAACGAGCCTCCCATGGGAATCTGAAAGTTGTGATAATTTTTTTAAAGCAATTTCTTGCGATTCAAAACAAAAAAAGGCACTGAAGCTATAGATACATTGAAATGATTTGTGGGCAAGCTTAGTGCTGTTCAAAATATCTTCGCATATAAATTGAACATCAGGATAGCTCGTCTTTGCGCGATCAATAAGATCACTATCGATATCAACGCCTGTAACTGTACCCCATCCTTTTTTTTGTACATAATGAGCAGTTCCACCTAATCCACATCCGACATCAAGTAAGCGTGCTTCACTGTTTTTAGCGATAGGTGACAAAGAAAGCTCGATTGCCTCAGTTTCTCCAGGATGTGCAAAATCGCCCTCTCTTAGCATTGCTAATATCTGTTTCGTATATTCCATTTTGCAACCTCACTGTTATCCCACAGAGTTATCAACAGAAAATGTGAATAACTCTTGTATTTGATCTTAAATAATTCAATTTACTATTTTTTAGTATACTCATGCACAAAGTTTTGTATTAGTCAAAAGATGTTGCTGCTCACTTTCTTGCTCAATAAGCGTTTGTTGATGCCATAGATATTCCAATTCAAGTCTTAAGCTCTGAATCTGTTCTCGAATCTTGAATATAACTTCTTCATTAGATTGTTGATAAATACTTTGAGTCAATTTATCAATTAAGCAGCTTTTTTCATACATTTGAGATTCAATTTGAATCAACCGATCGTCTTTATCATCATGGTTCATACTATAGATAAGATTGATTTCCTCATCTTTTTCTTGTTGCCAGTGTTGTTCAAGTAATTCATGTTTGTCTTTAAAATTCTGCCCCAAATAGAAATGCTTATAAAAACCTTTAGGGGTTCGCCATTGATTGCGCCGAATCATTTTGGAAAGAATATTATTTCGGTGTTTAAAACACGCAACATTAGGTAAATAAAAATCGATATTTAATAGGGCAAATAAGTATTCGGCTGCCAGTTGTTTGGGGGATGAAAATTGTTTCTTGTGTTCAAAGGTTAAATTGAAAAAAGTTCCCAAAAGCAGTTTTTTTACTTCATCAGGGATTTCTTCTTTGATTTCTGAGTAAAGTAAATTCTGAATTGTTTCGAATTGCTGGCTTAATCTTTGTAATGTTGGTTTATCCACAGAACAAATTAACTTTTTAAAAATAATATTATTAATAGAAAAAGAAGAATAAAGATCACTTATATATAATCCCCTCATTTTGAGGGGATCGATTCCCTCATTTATATCAAAATTATTACATTCTGAAATTAGATTACCCTTCTCTTCATTACATTTCTGATAAGAATCGTTTTGATCGTTGTGGATATGTGTTGTATTAATCTGGGGTGACCCTGTAACAGGATCAGAAGATTTAATCAGAGCAAGTAGTTTTTCAGTAATATGAATGTATGTTCCCTTCTTGACTTCAAATCCACCTTGTTCTTTGGTTCGGCTGTAAAGAGCTTGCCGGCGTTCAATAAACCCCTCCTCATGTAATTCCTTGATATATCGCTCGAGCGTGCTTTTAGGAATTCCTGTGTCCTCTACGATTTGAGCATAGGGTTTCATAAACCAGACTCGATCGGAGTTTTTTAATTTGTAAGTGCTAGATTGCCAGCCGAGAAGTATATAATCTACTAACTGTGCTTTTCTAGCAGATGGAATCACTTTCATGAGATTTTTAAATCTCACATGAAAAATTGAGCAAAGGTTCCCCATAGATAATGTCCTTATCTTATTGTTTTTTTTAGGGAACGAGGCTAAAATAGAAAATGAAATATCAAAGAACTATCGGTCGAAAGAAGTTCTTTATATATTTTAGTCTCGTTCTAAGGGCTAAATTTATTACAGGGTTGTAGAAAGTTGGCAGACTTTCTACAACCCTTTTGTTTTTATTCTCTTCGTTTTTTATTCATTTATTATCTTTATTTAGTTAATGTTACTTGTTGACTAATACTCAATACAACTAACAGATATAAAATATTGTGGATCGGAATTTCGTTTAGATCAATACATTTTTTAATAAATCACTAAAAATGACCAAAACCATTATATTGTTGTTTTAACGCAGTTTTTTGCGGCTTGAATAAGCAGATTGGATGGCTTCTTAAGATAGGTAAATTTTTTTGATGAAAAAACAAAAATAATACTCAATACAGTATTGATTTATATTGACTACGATTTCTCACTAAGATACATTTTATATGAAAATAATTAAAATGGAGTAATCCAATGAAAAAGAAGATTCCAAAAATTCTAGTGGTTGCTAATAACAAGGGAGGTGTTGGTAAAAGTTTAATAAGTCAATTGATTTCAACATATATCGCCTTTAAGAAGAATAAGAAAGTTCTCGTTCTAGATTTCGATCCTCAAGGAAATATGTCATACAGATTTCTTCGAGATACACGTATAAGGGATATGTCTAATTATAAACCTCCTTTACACCCAGATTTTGATCCGAATGATCCCGATGATGATGGCTGGGATGGCCGTTCTTCTGCTTTGGATATGTGGACAGAGAGTCCAGTTGTTCCTTATCCAACCGATCTTGAAAATTTAGAAATATTGCCGAGTGATGCTGGACTTATTAAGGATATTGAGGCGTTTGAATATAGCGACAGCTTAGAGAGCATTGTACAGCGACCTTATGATTTTTTCGCAATGGATGAGTTTATTGATTGTGGGTATGATTTGATCCTTATTGATACGCCACCAGCTAAAGGACCATTAACTCAAAGTGCTATTCGTGCAGCAACTCATGTTTTAATTCCATTGGAGCTGAGTAATAAATCACTTCAAGGACTAGCTGGGATGGTGGATCTTGTAAACCGTCAAAATGTTTATAGACCTGCAAATGCACAAGCTAAAATTATTGGTTTATTAAAAAATAAAGTTGATTATAACAAACGAACACCTCAAAACCGAATAGTTGATACCATCAAAGCAAATCCATTGTTATCAAGATTACTTATAGAGGATATAGAAATACATGACTCCCCTAGAGCAGTTGATATTGATGAAGATCAAGCACCTATTACTGCACCATATACTGAGTTAAAGGACAACGATAGATTTGCGATTGAAGCAGTAGCATTAGGGGAGTTTGTATATAACGAAGTACTAGGAGATAAGGGCAATGTCACTCAAAAAGAAAATAATTACGAAATCGCTGACATCTAATAAAATCAATAAACCTGATACCATTACTAGAGCAGCGATAACAGCTAATTTAAAATTTACAAGAGGCAAACAGTTAGTTGAGCAAGATCCATTTACTTTGATCCCTGATCCATTTAACCCAAGACCAGGAGAAGTTATTGATGAACATTGGTTGAAACAGCATTTATTTATTGGAAGTGATAAATCACTTTGCAAGTTTTCAGATGAAACAGGAGAGTTTAATATCCCTGAATTTTCACAATTAATCATCGAACCAGATGAGGGTATTGAAGAAAGTTATAACTTTTTAAGAGAGCTAGCATTTTCGATAAGAACAGATGGTTTAATTGAACCAATTGAGATATTTTTAACTGATCGGCAGAATGATCCCGATTATTTTCAAAATACAAATCTGGATTATGGATATGTAATTTTAGAAGGTCACCAGAGACGTCTTGCGGCAATGATGGCTGGTGTTTCCACAGTGACTTGTATAGAAATCACTGACGAAAGCATGCTTGTTAAACTCAAAGTTAAACATCGTAAACTTAGGCGACAATTGTCCGAAAATAATTTGAGAAAAGGTTTAACTGTATCCCAAAATTTCCAAATATTCCAACAGCTCTTGTCTGATACAAATGTACAATCTCTTAAAAATAAAGAATTATCTTCCATTATTGGATTAGGGGAGGGAATAGTAAGTGCATTACGAACCATTTGTTCCAAACGAGAAAATTATCCACCAATTTTATTCTCTAAAATCAATGACAACGCGCTCACTTTTAAAATGATCAGAGCATTAGCTCCTAAATCTTATAAAGAAATCGAGTTAGCTTTGTCTCAATCAAATTCTAATCAAATACCAAATAAAAAAAAGGTAATTAAATCTCGAGGACGACAAGGTGGAGCTATAAAGAAGTATGCAACCTTTAAAATTGGCGATCAGAAGGAATCTGATTCTTTACAACGACTTTTATTAACTAGGTTCCCAGAAATTAATAATCTAGAAATACAAGACTCATCCTACAAAACCCTAGAAATAATTCTGAATAAAATTAAAGAAATGGCTTTAGAAGAAGAGACATGCCCCGGAGCAAACTAACAATAACATTATGAAAAATAAAGAAAATATTTGCTATTTTGATTGTTTTGATTATTTAATAAATGGTGGTTTATGACAGAAAAACGAAAGAGTAAAAAGTTATTCTTCCAAGCACCTCAGAAAAAGGAGAAGTGGCTCGTATGCATAAGATTTCCAAAAGATATTAAAGAGAAGCTTCGAAAACAAGCTGAAATCGATTATAAGGGAAGAGGAAAGCAATCATTACTTATTGAGGATGCAGTTAAATATTATCTGTATACGCTTTCAGATATAAAATGGGGCGATTATGAAAGAGATCTGGATTATGCAGAGTTGATTGATGATATCTTTGAAGGTTTAAATCAAGCTCCTTTAGAAGGAGCCACACAAGTCTTTTTCACCGAAGAGACAAAAAATAGGATATTGGAAATTGAAAAAAAAATTAAGCTTACGAAACCATTGATGAAAGATGTGCGTACAGGGTTAATTAGAAAGGCTGTCTCTATACGATTAAGTTTGGGAGATAAAAATTTCTTTGATTCTATTATGAACATGGAAAATTTCTAATACAAGTTTTAGCTTATGGCTGACGAGTAATGAATTGAGAATGTGGAGCGATTTATTTGGTTCACAATTTGAAGAAATTGCTTGTGTGATGTAACAATAAAAAGTTTTTTATTAAGGAAATGAAATGCATGCTGTAAGAGGCAAGCGAAAAGGGATAGTTTATCTACATTGGTTAAATGCAATAACTACATTCAGTTTTGCAATTTTATTTTCATCCTTATCCCTTTACTTGACAAAGAACATTGGCTTAACTCAAATGCAATCCAATGGAATCGTGGGATTTTTTCTTGCATCAAATTTTATTTTGCATTTTGTAGCCGGCTATATTGGAGATAGATTTTTAACTAATCGATTGTTATTTGCTATTTCAACCCTCATACAAACTTTAGGTCTACTAGTTCTTAATTTTTCTGAATCGTTTGTATATCTAGGGCTAAGCTTGTTCCTTATTGGTTGCGGATTAGGATCAACATGTATTAACTGCCTTATTACCCAGCAATTTACTAATAACGAAAATGAATCAAGAGAAAAAGCATTTTTTTATAATTACAGCGCAATGAATATAGGGTTTCTCTCTGGTTATGTTATGAGTGGGTTTATTGATATTAACGATAGATACGATCGTTTATTTGAAGTAAGTAATTTGATTAATCTAATTACGGTGTTTTTCATAATTAAATCGTGGAGATATTTTGCAAAAGATAATGTAAATATCAGAGAGGAGATAAAGAGGGGGCAGCTAGGACTGGTATTAATCATACTAATTATACCTATCCTTCTAGCAGGGTTTTATTATTCCTGGTTAGCAAATAGCCTCATACTTTTTATTGGTGCTGCGGCATTATTATATATTACATTACTTGGACGTAGTTTAAGTCCGCATAATGCACGAAAAAAAATTTATTCTTTTGTATTTTTAACTGGAAGTTCAATTGTATTTTGGATGCTTTATTTTGTAGGACCGATGGGTATTTCTCAATTTTTGAAGTACAACGTGAATATTTACATGGGTTCTTATTATATTCCTCCACAATGGTTAATGAATTTAAACTCAATTTTTGTAATTATTGGCTCACCTATAGCAGTCAAACTATTTGATAAATTAAGGAAGAAACAAATCACCATTTCCATATCAAAACAATTTATGAGTTCCTTACTGTTTATTGCTTTGTCGTTTTTGGCATTGACTGTTGGCATAGAGAATTGTGGTACTGATGGATTAACTAGCATGAGTTGGATTATTGTGCATTATCTTCTTCAAGCAATAGGGGAGTTACTTATTGCTCCTGTTGGTTACGCGATGATAGGAAGTCTTGCACCAGAAAAATTACAAGGGCTCATGATGGGTATATGGATGATGGCTTCAGGAATAGCAGCCACAATATCCAATTATTTTTCTAATTTAATGACTCAATCTGAATCATTAAATCCTCTTATTAGTAATGAACACTATTTGGGCGCTTTTACCCAGCTAGGTTTTTATGCAATTTTGGGTGCACTTATTCTCTGGTTTTGTTCTAAAACGATTGAGAATAGTATACAAAAAAACTCGACCGAAGCTATCAATGGAATGGCATAATCTATTGTAACGATAATTCGGCCTGTAACTTAGATAATTTTGTTTCTTCTTGAGCTAATATTTTAAGAAAATTATCCAATATATTAGGGTTTTTTATTGTTTTAATATCTTTTTTAATACCATTAATAAGACTTTGTTGAATTTGAAGGGATTTTTGCAATTCCTTGTTAGTACTTGGATGATGAGCCAATTCATAAACATTGCATAAACGGTTATTCGTAGCTATCTCATCTAATCCAGAATAAGTACACTCTTCTTTCTTCAATTGCAGGCGGGCCGCCTTTTCTTGATCTTGCTTTTCTTGGTAATGTTTCCCTTCTGGAGAGTATTTATTAAATCCTTTGGGGGTTCTCCAGCGATTAGTGCGAAGAAGTTGAGAAATGATATTAATTTTGTGTTGAAAAGTGCCAATTTTTTGAAATTGCTCTTGGTTATTTAATGAAAATACCACCTCATCGAAGACTTTTTCTGGTGAGGATAGCTTTACTCCGTGTTGCTTTTGAACATTCAACAACATCCCTTTAACGATATTAAGCTCAGTCAATGGTAATTTATTGTCTGAATTAGGAAAAGTAATATTATTAATTACTCTATTTTTTTCTTTATTAATGGTATCTGTTGAAACAAGATAATCCATTCTCTCGTTTATATCCGGTTCAGGCGTAAGCCCCTTTTCTTTTATCTCTATAATGGTTTCTGGTTCTTTGTAGATCAGTTGTAATTTGTTTTGAAGTGTTTCAGTAATTGCTATAAAAGATCGAGGTACACCATAGTATTTAAATCGTTTTCGAATAATTAGGCCTTCTTCTTCTAAGCTCTTTAGGTAGATGTATATTCTGCTTTCACTAAACCCAAGTTCTGCAGCAAGATCAGGGATTTTCCTTGTAAACCATAATCTATTGTCACGCTTTAGAAGGGTGCCTTGATGATGAAAAATTATTTTATCTAAGAGAAGTGCTTCTTTAGAGCATTTGGTTAATGAAAGAAGCTTGTTAAAGCCTAAATAATAAATCGAATTATTCATAATACATCCATGTGAAAAATATTACTTAATTAACCCTGATGTAGTCAGCATATAAATTAACTGAGGCGTGGTTTTACAATTAAAGCTTGTTTTTAAGTCACTGAGTCGATAAAGAATGTATCTTTTAGACTTTTTTGTATCTTCTGCAATGTCATTCACATGACAGCCGCTGACTATCATTTTTATGATTTGATTATCCACATGATCGATTGTCATTTAAAACTCCGTTTTTATATAAAACGCATTCCATGTGACATAATTTATAACTTGAAATACATTTATGCAATAAAAATTATTATTTTTACCAATAAATTTTATTACATGAAATACAACTTGATTGAATACCCTCATGTTCTCTTGTATGATTCAGTTAATTAATAGGATTTTATTTTGATGCCATATGAGTGAATTATCGTGGGATAAGGTAAAAACGGACATAGCTCGGGTTAACAAACGCCTCTATGAAGTATTGGAAACCATAGACGGCATTGAAAATATGCTTTTTACCGTACTTGAATATCATTATGGACAGATCATTGCAGATGAGCACCATTTTTATTTACCAAATACAGGTGGCAGACTGTCTTCAGTTCCTTTTTCAATGGTTTTAGAAAAGAATCTTGAAATGTTTATTGAATTTAAAGGGAAGTCGAGTACACATCAGATCTATAGAGAAGGAGATTTTTTAAGCGTTAGTTCACTTTATAATGCTTCAAATACTCATCATCCAACAGATATATTGCAAATATCGTCAGGCGCACGGAATACATTCTTACTCTGTCCTGTGGCAGATGCAAGGCCTCATGCTAGTTTAGAAAAGTATTTTAAGGCAGATATTCCAGTCCCAGATGATCTTGGAAATCATTATTTAACCTTCAAAAGCTTATGTGATGCGGCTAATTGTAACTGGCGGTCAAGATTATTGGTATTTCCCTCTGAAATTGTAACCTTAATAAAAGAGAATAAATTACCTACTTTTTTGAGTTTAGTGATGGAGTTTGATTCTAATCAGACAGGATATTATGCAAATCTACCTTTTTATAATTATCTAATGGCTTATGTTCGGGCAAATAATCCCGAAATATCTCAAAATGAATTCACTAATAATGCGATTAGCCAATTAATTACTATAGGAACAGGACAAGTTCCTGGCTACGGATTATCTGCTGGTGATGATTTGTTACCCTTAGATTTTATTATTGAGGTGTATCGCGATATATATAAATCCAAATACACTCCCTTTGTTATGGAGCCTGTTCATTTTGATAAAAATAAAAACGATCCTGTTTTTTATTCAATACTCAAAGAAGAGATGGCTTTCAAGCCATCATCATTTTCAAATAAACCACAGCGTTGTGAATTAATATACGATACTTATTTACAATATGCAGAACATATAAATAAATTAGGTCATTTCAAGAGTACGCCTTTTTTTGAAAGCGCAACGAATCTGGAGCTAACCCTTTTTCATGAAAAGAACAACCAAGTGACTAATAACCTATTTAAGCTGCCTAGAGAGACAATTTTTTCTTACGATCCTCGTTTTTTAGAAGTAACTGATAAGCTTGGTTATTCAGTTGAGCAGTTTCCTTCGAAAACAACATTTTTAGTAGGATGTTTTGGTATTAAATACAATGAAAATAAAGAAACTGTTATGCATTGATCCCCTTCAGGATTATGAACTAATTGATTGTGATCTACTCTTTCAATTAGGAATTTCTCCCATTTTTTTGATTAAAGATGCATCTAAGTTTGTTAAGGACAGAGAAAATGTATTAGTAAGTTCATTTTCATTTGAAGATCTACTAGCTATTTGTGATTCGATTCGCCCTGATTATATAGTCTGTTTTTCGGAAGATATGTTTGTTGATATAGCAAAAGTCAGGGAAAATCTAAATATTGCAGGTATGAGCTTAAGTACATCGATGCTATTAAGTCATAAAGATCTTATGTATCGAAAATTGGATGGTTTATTTTCATATCCTAAAACAACTACATTGATTGAATCTTCAAACCTAAAATTAATCAAAGAAAAGATAGGTGTACAAGAGATATTTATTAAACCTATTAATTCCTCTGGTTCTTATGAGACATATCATATTAAAACCGAAGAGGAGTTTTGTAATTTTTTGACCAATAAAAAAGAGAATGTGAAAAAATATATCGTTCAAGCTTATGTGGCAGATGATTTATACCATTCAGAATTGGCAGTATTTGATGGGAATATATTATTTGTAGAAGCCAGAAAATATACGCATCCAAATCATTTAATGGTCAGTAAAAATTTGCCTATATTTAGTCTGAATATTTTAGATGCACACCAGCGACAATTAATTTTGGATGCTTCAATTAAGGTGTGCCAGTTATTAGAATTCAATAACGGGGTACTTCACACTGAGTTTTTTATGAGTGAGGATGGTTATATTCAATTTATTGAAACCAATCCTAGACCTCCAGGTATTGGTCTAAATAAGCTATACCAGAAGAAATATTCCATAAGTCTTGAAACAATTTTATGTTGTATTGTTTGTGGGATTGAGCCTCCTCGCTTGGTAAAGAATAAAAGCTATTACGTTTGTGGTTATTTTCCTAGAAAGAACGGTGTTATAAAAAGAATTCATAAGCCTGAACTTTCTGTACAAAATGAGTGGACACTTTTTGTTAGGCCAGATGATACCAGTGAGCAAATGGCGCATATGTCTAAGTCAGCGCTGGTGATTTGTTGGGATGATTCTATTACTGAAATAAATCAAACAGGGAACTTTCTTGCAGAGCAAGATATTGTAGAAATATATTAATTCTAAAAATCGATTATAGCCTCATTTTGGCTGCTGATGAGTTTTTAGTAAGGTCTTTAAACAGTTGTTCGTTCATATTTTCGTCACAATTGTTAAAAATATAAATAAATTATATATGTCGTTTATATAAAAATCTACGGGTTATAGAAATGCATAAATATCAATTAATAGAGTTTAATTCAGATAGAAAACAAATCCAATTGGTTTCAAATAAATCAAATTTGCAACAAGTATTAGCAGAATTTTATAAAGAAAATTTTGAAAAGATGTTTGACGACAGTGGTTGTTCAAAGGGATATATTTCCGTATTTGTTAACTCAGAACAGATATCATCCATTAAAGACATTACTCTTAAACCTAATGATGAGGTGTGTATTGTAACTTCAATTTCAGGAGGGTAGTAGAGTGGATAGATACAAACGCCAAATTTCTGTTATTGGAGAGCAAGGTCAAAAACTAATAAATAACGCAACAATTATGATCGTTGGACTCGGCGGGATAGGCAGTCCAGTAGCTCAATATCTTGCCGCAGCTGGTGTTGGAAAGTTAATTCTTGTCGACGATGATAAAGTAGATCTTTCTAATTTGCATAGACAGATCTTATTTAATGAATCCGATATAGGGTTCTATAAGGCAGAAAAGGCGAGAGATGTTTTAAGTAAAGCTAATAAAAATGTGGTTATAGAGGCGCACACTAAAAGATTTGATGTGGATTTTGGCTGTTCCTTAGTATCTGATGTCGACTTGATCATCGACGGAACAGATAATTTTGAAACAAGATATTTTATTAACGATATTTGTGTTTTAAAGAATAAAGTATTTATCAGCTGTAGTATTTTGGTCAATATCATTCAGCTTGCTTTATTTGATACAAAGCACCTTTGTTATCGTTGTCTATACCCTAATCCACCACCTATAGGTGTAATACCTAATTGTTCTGAAGCGGGTGTGTTAGGCACTGTGACAGGAATAGCAGGAACCATGGCTGCTAATCTTGCGTTAAATTACTTACTCAAGATAGAGAATGAGAAAGTACCAAAGATACGAATAATAGATACAAAAAACTTCAACATCTCTTCCATGCCCATAAAGCAAAATAATAACTGTTTTGCATGTAAACAAAGAAAAATCAGCTTAAGATATCTGCAAAATCAAAACGCTGATTATGGAATTTCCTTGGAGCAACTTGATAGAACCAAATATTTTCTGGTTGATATAAGGCAAAAAGAAGAACGAGAGATTGCTAAGTTAGATGATGATCTATTTTTTCCTATAAAAGAGAATACTGATTATTCGTTTTTCTTATCCTATAAAGATAAAAAGTTGGTATTTTATTGTGCATCAGGATATCGAAGTAAATTGTTTGTATCAGAACTTAGAACCTTAGGCATTGATGCCTATTA
This sequence comes from Legionella bozemanae, assembly GCF_001648595.1. Lineage (GTDB taxonomy): Bacteria > Pseudomonadota > Gammaproteobacteria > Legionellales > Legionellaceae > Legionella > Legionella bozemanae. The sequence continues at coordinate 15,061 of NZ_LBAW01000036.1, forward strand.
TCTTAATGAAAGGCTTTCGAAATGATTTTTGAGCATACAGAAACGTCTTTAAGAGCTCGCAATTACGGCGAAACACTAAGCTTATTGTCTCATTTCAAAAAACTGGCAGGAATTACACGATTAGCTGATTTAACCCATTTAGATTACACAGCACTACCTGTCTACACTGCAATAAGGCCTAGAGCAAAATCGTTAACTACGAGTCAAGGAAAAGGATTTACAAAAGAAGCGGCTCAGTGCTCGGCATTGATGGAGTCTATTGAAGTATATTTTGCTGAAGAGTTAGCTCCACAATTAACTAATAAGTCAGAGCTTGAGTTAGCTCACAAAACTATTTTTATACCAATAAATCATCTTTCAAAGTCTGTACATTTTAGTGATTCATCACAGCCAATGAATTGGGTTCAAGCTGAATTAGTATTTGCAAAAAAAAACATTCTCGTGCCTTTTGCTGAGTACTCACTAAATTCTTATTTGCCAGAAGTGTTGATTTACTCTCCTGATACAACTGGACTTTCGGGGGGAAATAACTATAAAGAGGCCCTTTTACATGGAATTCTAGAGGTAATAGAACGACAAAATGCCCAACAGATCTCTGAGATCGCTTTTGTTAATGGCAAAATGGTCAAAAATATAACACAAAAATTTGATTGTCATATTTACTTTCATGAAAATATTTATGAAATTCCTTCGTTTGAGGTATTGATTAAATCAAAGAATCCTTTTGAAAATCAAATCCTATTTAAAGGAGGTGGATGTCATCTCAATAAACAAATAGCTTTAAATCGTGCACTGACGGAGGCCATTCAATCGCGAGTAACCACAATAGCAGGCTCCCGCGATGATTTGATTCATACTAAGTATGATTTTAAAACTAGTGAGTTTCCTGTTGTTACAGATAAAAAGGGTTTTGCTGAGCTGCCCAATTATTCGGTAGAGACGATAGACGATGCTCTTTCGGTTCTATTTGAAAAGATTAAGGGGAAGAATCAGGATATTTTAGTTTATAAATACTATGACAAAGAAATATGCATTTTAAAAGTAAAACTAGTTTCTATGGATTTGATAAGTCATGCATGAAACCGTCGTTTTTTTAGAAACTTCCTTAACCTATCAAGAGGCGATACATCTACTTCCCCATGCGATGTATTTACCTTCAATCAAAAAGGGAGATGTGCTTAAATCAATAAAAGCAGGATATAAACGGATAGTTATCATCGATGGAAATTTTTCCTGGGTTCCTTCTGTGTGGCATAAAGAAATATTAACAGCATTAGACTACGGTATTGAGGTTTGGGGTGCGGCTTCAATGGGTGCTTTAAGAGCAGCGGAGCTGGATTCTTTTGGAATGAGGGGGCATGGACGTATATATGAGATGTATAAGAATGAAGAAGTAGATGGTGACGATGAAGTGGCAATTGCTTATTCTAAATTCAATAACGTACAAACTATTCCTTTAATCAATATCCGCCTAACGCTTGAACGACTAAATAGTATTAATAATGAAACTGTTTTAAATTCAATACGATCCATTTTTTATGCTGAAAGAACTTGGGAGAAAATTGCTCGACACGTGTCAGAAGATCTTTATCATTTGATTAAATCTAATTATATAAACGCAAAAAAAGAGGATGCAAAGTCGTTATTGCTTTCTTTAAACCAACAACACATTCTTTCTACGGTTTCTGATTTAAATAGAAAAAAAAGAGAGTTTACTCTTTTTGAAAAAAAATTAATTGAGTCTACTTTGTCTTCTGTTTGGTTGCGTGCTCCTATGCATGAGCAGACAGAATGTTCAGCTTCTCAACAGAGGGCGGAAAATATTCTTAAATTACTATCAATTCCTGAAACAAAAAAGAATAGGATCCATTATCAATACTTACTGTCTCTTCTTGATCAACAAACGTATGCAATTACAGAATACGAGCTTATATATCAAGTCGAACAATTTAGAGAGGAGCATAATTTGTTAAAAGGAGAGGATTTTTTTAACTGGTTAAAGGACATGGGATTGCATGAGTCTAACCTAGAACAACTCTTTACCGATTATGTAAAACTTATGAAACATTTGATAATTACCTACGATTTCAATAGTTATTTTAATTAGCCTATTCATCCTAAAAAAATATTTTCACTTTTTTCTTATCCTTGCACCTAGGTGAATGCACCTTCATTTAAATAATGGTTCAATAACCTTATCGCTTATCAAAATAATCCATTATGACTGTAGAACAAGAAGTATTTGATATTTTAGAGAGTTGTATTTCCTGTTTGCAACAGGCGGCCCTAAACATAGGTGGCTTTGATTTTGATAAACATGCACAAGCTGCGATATATGCTTATTCATTATTAAGGAGGCAGCAGTTGTTTTTAATGTATCCGATCGAGAATGAAACAGTGCATTAACCGATAAAAATAAGCCAATAGAAGAGGAACAAATATGTTGATTTTAACACGTAGGGTAGGAGATACCGTAGTTATCGGAAATGAAGTATTTTGTACTGTCTTAGAGCAACAACACGATAGCCAAATAAAGCTGGCATTTGATGCGCCAAAGTCTATTCCCATTCATCGCTTTGAGATTCAAAAGCAAATTATGCAAAAGATTATAGAGGGGACCTATACGAATGATGTGGTATGGAATGAAACAGTGATTGAGCGTTTAACGAGTCAGTTTAATAGGGTATCTCACTGGAATTAACTGCTTATAAATAAGGATAATGCAATGAACGCATACATTAAATCAGGATTGACACAATCATTGCTCGTTGGAGCGATGATCGTACTTACAGGCTGTGCGGCAACTCACACTGTCCTAGAACACGGCTCGTTGCAAGTGAGTACAGGACAAAGCGACACCATCTTTTTACACCCCGTATCCAGCGCTCAAAAAACGGTTTATGTTTCTGTGCGAAATACTTCTGATGAAGAGGTTACTATCCAGCCTCAGCTAAAAACCGCATTAATGAATCATGGGTATAAAGTACTCAATAATCCAGATGCTGCACATTATATCTTGCAAGCAAATATCTTAAAAATTGGGAAAATGAGTGCTTCAGCGAGCCAATCAGCATTACTTGGTGGTTATGAGTCAGCTATCGCAGGAGCTGTGGTAGGTACGGCTGCAGGAAGTTTCACTAACTCCACGACCGGAATGGTCGCTGGTGGTTTGGGTGGTGGATTAATTGGTATGGCTGCGGATTCGTTAGTTAAAGATATTAATTACACGATGATTACTGACATTCAAATCAGCGAAAAAGTGGGGAAAGGAATTAAGGTGAAAGAACAAGTGCAATCGAATCTAAAAAATGGCAGTAGCACAATGATCTCTCAAAAGTATTCCCGCGACAGCAAGTATCAAAGCTATAAAACGCGCGTAGTGTCGAACGCAAATAAAATGAATCTAAAGTTTGTGGATGCACGTCCCGCATTAGAACAGGGTTTGGTAAAAACAATTGCGGGTATCTTTTGATTAAGCTTGAGTAGAGCTCTATTCCAGATACAGATCAGACATCGAATTAATTTTAAAGGGTTATGTTCACAACAAAGAAAAAAGGAGTACTTAATGAGTGTAATTAAAATACTCATGCTGTCGATGACATTCTTGGTTGGAAGTGGAGTGGCTTATGCTGAGCCAGAGACAGGGCTTGAAAACAACGTAAAACTAAATCAGGTACTTACAGCCAATATTCCAATGAATGAGGAACAGGATGTCGAATATTTCAAGCACATATTTACTAGTGGAGGCCTTTATGAGTTTCTGTTGGCTCTGAATACCGAGGTGCCAGAACTATCTAAAACAGCCGAGTATGTGGCTTTGTACAAAAAACTGGATTTAACAAACCAGGTGTTGTCACAAATTTTAGCGGAACTGAAAAAGAACAATCAATTATTAAGCCAAAGGAGTGACTATGGATGAGTAAGCACTCTTTTTAAAACTGCGATTCATTAAATAAAAAGAATAAAAAATGAGCACAAAGAGGGGCTCAGGGGATTTTTTTACCTAAAAAACGGAGATTTATCAAAAATGAAACAAAATAAGCTTAAAAAATCATCAGTATTCCTGACTACTTTGCTTTTATCGGGAGCCGTGTTTTCGGCCTCTCTGGATAAAGAGGAGTTGGCTTCAGAGTGCCAATTTTTGGGAGCTAGTTTGAGCCAATTGGCAAAAGCCAACCTCAAAGAGTATTGCACAATCGATGTAGGTTATTCAGGAAGCATGATGGAGCAGTCTGCCTCCTTAATTCGAGGCGAACGCATGGAACTTGCACGGGATAATCTCGATTTTGCGAATAGAACATTAGCACGCGTTGCATCTAATTATAACGATTGTCCTTATTTCTCATCAATGACACGACCTTTTACACAAAAAATCAATCATTTAATTCACGAATTAGATTCACTCAATCAGCGTTCATCAAACTAAAGGAGAGCATTATGAATGTCAGTGCAGTAATCAGGAAGAGCAGTATTAAGCTTCATGAATTTATACAGTGGTCAGTCCCCTTGTTGGTCTTAAGTTGGGTCGTTGTTTTATGCCTTACCAGCACTGGACATGCAGAAGGTCAGAATTATTTAAGTGCGATGAAAGGAGATGTTAGTGCCACCTTTGGTAAGAATTCGGATTTGCCTGGCTATTTATATCTAGGTGAAACCTTGGGTGCTGGGGTTGCCTGGTGGAAAACAAAAAGTCCTTGGGTATTTATTGGTTTGCCTTTACTGATGATCTTCACGCATTGGGGTTTAAGTTATGTCGCATAACTATTCGACGTTTATGTTGTCAGAGGAACCGCGCATTGCAGGGGTTCCTTTGACCACTGGATTACCTGTGTATTTACTCACGGGTATTGGATTACTGATTGGTTATGGACCGCAGCTTTTTGTGATTGGAGCTGTTTTAAGTTTAATCATGCATCTTCAGTATGGGGGGCTGCCACTAAGGGTTTTATTAGGAATGATTTATTGGTCCTTACCGCATGCCATGACGACGATTATTTTTAGGTCATTCCCTAATTCAGCGCATCGAATCTATGTAGGGTGAGTTTATGAACAGTATATTTCGTGACAATGTGCTTTCAAAAAATAAAGTGTTGCTTCATCTGACACTGGCTTGGGCAGTCACATCCACCATTGCGGTGTTCATTTTGGGTGGGCTTTGTATTCATGTTGTTAATAACAAAGAAACTCATTGGTTGCCCATCTGTACTGAGGACGGTTACTTCTTGAGTAACTCCTCCTTTTCACCTTCTTATATTAAAGACATGACTAAAAAGGTTATTCAATTACGATTAACCTACAATCCAGACACGGTAGCAGCTCGATTTGCTTCATTAGTCCATTTAATTCCTGCGTCTCATCAAGAGGCATTCAAAACCATTCTGGACTCAGAGTCTTCAGTGGTGAAAGAAAAAAATATTAGTTCCGTGTTTTATGAAAAGAACATTCACATTGATGAATCCACCCTGCAAGCCAAGGTAGATGGAACGTTAAATCGAACCAGTCATGGTCTTGAAGTTAAACCACAAAAGAAAGTGTATTTAGTCCAGTTTGCGCACCTTAACGGGATGATGTGGCCTAAGGCTATTAAGGAGGTTCATCAATGAAATCACTTCAAATCCTCATGTTAAGTAGCCTGCTTTCTACCTCACTGCATGCAGGCAATACAGCAGCCACGCTTAAGTTTGAAGAAGGGGAGCGATTTGCGCTGTCTTTGTCTTCTCTTAACTTTAATCGTATTGATGTAGAAGGCGAGCGAATTGTTAAAGTCAGCTTCCCTGAACATTCCTTTATTGTAGAACAAAGCTTCGATGCAGAGGATGATTTGGATGGAGCTGTGATTTTAAAGCCATTAGCGCATATTCCGTTAACCGTCTATTTCACAACAAATCTGAATCATCATTTCTCAGCCACCATATCTCCGACTGAAGATTTGGGTAAAACCATTAAATTGGTATCCAAAAAATTAAAAGGGTTTGATTACGCTAAGGCGCAAGAACAGAGCCAATACCAACATAGTGACTTAATGACTGCTCTTATGGAGGGGACCCAGCCTTCCGGTTTTCAAGAAGTGGGCATTAAACCCACGACCTTTCGTTTGCATAAACAGTTAAAAGTAACGCTGGTGAAACAATACCGAGGCAAAGAGTCTTCGGGCTATGTGTATCGCATCGAAAATCAATCCAACAAACCCATGGAATTAACACCAACATTATTCGAACACCCCAAACTGGTTACGATGGAGCTGTCAGAAAAAATGTTGCAACCCAGTCAAACCGCCTATTTTTATGGCATTTACCGTGAACAATCCAACATGGGGTAATAAGGAAGCGTGTCATGATGAAATCGTTTAAAAAGTTAATAAAGAAAAGTAAAAAAGCTAATCTTAATCAAAGTGCCAAAATGGAGCAGCTTCGTAATGGCTTGGCTTTTCTGCTGCTTGGTGGTTTGTGTTATGGATTTTATCTGTATTCGTCAAAGCCACAATCTACGCTTCCTACAAATAAAAAACCTGTATTTGATGGGGTATTAGACAGCGCCTTTAGCAAATTAAGTGATGAGGCAGTGCTTGAAAAACAACAACGCCAAATTGATGCACTCAAAGCCTTGGTAGAAAAAAATAAAAAGAACACACCAAACAAATCAGACGACCTCGTTTCCGAAAATCAAGCCTTATTAAGCGTCATGCAAAAACAATTAGAGAAGCTTGCGCTTGAAAATAAAGAAATCAATGGAAAACTACAGGTGGCGCTTCTTAAAAATTCACAAACCAGTTTAGCGGCAGTGGCCGCAAGACCGCCTACGCGTGAAGAAATAGAGGCTCGTCATAAACAACGCATCCTAGATGAAAAAGCCTATTATGGCAAAGCAGGGCTTGAGACGGTTCATTTTAATTACCGCCGTCAACAAAAAGAAGAGCGTACACCAGATAATTACGTCTGGGCTGGAACCCATGCTGAAGGCATCTTATTGAGCGGAGCCAAAGGGGATGCTGGGATTAATGGTGCTAAAAATATGGGAACGGCACTCATTCGCCTGGATTCTAATGGAATTATGCCCAACAATCGCCATTCACGCCTTAATGGCTGCCTTGCTATTGTCTCTACGTATGGTGATTTGTCCGATG
>NZ_LBAW01000037.1 GCF_001648595.1 Legionella bozemanae
TTCTTAAACCATATTGATGCGCCTAAGAGAATCTTAACGTTAACCATGGACGAACTGGTGGTGGCAGGTATTGGTTTTATGTTGCTCATCATCTCGAATCAAAAAATATTGGTTTCTCTATTTGGATTAAGTTTGTTAAGTGGGTTGCGGTATTTGAAGAAAGGGGAGGGTCCCAAAGCCCTCTTAGTGTTGGCTTACTGGTCTTTGCCAAGCATGGTTACCCAGTTTTTTCTGCCCAAACTCCCTTTATCCCACCAACGTGTGTATGTGGCTTAAGGAGAAAAAAATGGATTTTAAAAGTTATCAAAGCCGCCTAAGCCAACTCTCTGCACGATTTAACTTAATGGTGGTTCTGGTGTTTGGTCTTTTAGTTTCTAATGTCTTGTTGTCCTGCTTTCTTAATAAGGCCTGGAACCATCATACCATCGAAGTAACGCCATTTTCTGGAAATCCGGGTTATTTTAAATCAGCAACCCGTGTCGACGGCCATTACCTAAGTCTGATGGCAGAAAATTTCGTTAATGAGCGTTTAAATGTGACGCCTGAAACGGTTGATGCCAACCACAAGCGCTTACTGTCTTTTGTGAACCATCAAAAGTACACCCAGATACTTAGGCTTTTAACGAATGAGGCGAAAGTCATTAAAGCCAAAAAGATGTCTTCTACGTTTGATATCACCGAAATTAAAACGAACCCCAATCAACTTACCGCTGTTGTTTCTGGGGTATTGAAACGCTATGTGGGGCTTCAATCGCTAAGCGATGAACGTAAAACCTACCTCTTGCAGTTTCAATATAAAGACAGTCGCTTATCCATCATTAAGTTTTCGCCTTTTAAGGATTTCAATCATGCGTAAACCATTAAGTGTCGCATTAGCATTAATATCTACGATGACTATGGGAGCTAATAGTATCCCGGTGAAAGAGAATAGTGACATCGCATTGACGCTTTCTCAAAATAATTACAACCGCATTGTAGTGAAGAACGATAAAATCATAGAAGCAGTATTTCCACCCAATAGCATGGCCATCAAACGCGACGAGCAAGATGGTTCGGTTTATGTGATGTTGTCTGCGACTAATCCATTTACTTTGTTTGTAACTACTGAGAAAGGCACGCATTTTTCAGTCACATTAAATGGTGAAGAGTCATTAGGCAAAACAATTGAGTTGGTTTCACCACCACAACCCAAAGTTGTCGCCTCTCAAGCTAACACTACAAAAGACAATATGAAAACGATAACTCAGGAGGCCGTACCCGAAGCAATTCTTGCTCTACTCACCCACATGGAGCAACATAAACCTTTTGCTGATGTGCGTATAAAACGTCAATTTGGAAAAGCACAGCGCTGGTCAAAAGGATTAACCCTCCTACCTAAAGAGTCCTGGGATGGTAAGCTTTTGAAGGGTGAAACCATCGAGTTATATAACAGGGGCAAGGAGCCTTTGGAGTTGTCTCAAGAATGGTTTGCGAAAGTTGGAACATTAGCGATTAAGTTCTCAAAGCCATCTATTGCGCCTGGTGAAAAAGCCATGTTGTATCGGGTTCAGGGAGTACGTCATGGCTAACTGGCAATTCAATAAAAAGATAAAAGGGCGTCAGGTTCGAACTCTAGTTGGTGTAGGATGCATCGTTTTCTTCATCATCGCCACGATGATTGTCTTGTTGGCAGAGGGTCATCCTAAAAAAACGACCACTACAAAAAATTCAGTCGATTTAACAGGAATCGTAGAGGAATCATTTACCGATGCGGTTGCAGACCAAGCGTTGACCACCCAACAAACAGAACTGGAATCATTAAAAAAACAAATAAGCGAATTAACACAAAACATTAAAACGATGGGGGAAGCACATCAAAAAGAATTGCAAGCACAAAAAGAAGAACTCACAGCACAAGTACACGAGCTAGTTTTAGCCAATCAGGAAAAACAAAGTCATTTGGAACACCAAAACAATCCTTCTGAATTAAACGAAGTACAAAACCCACAACTGTGGCATAACCCCAATACCTATGCCATGAACACGATGATGAATAGTGGCACTACTTTATCGGATGCAGCCCCTCGCATTCACACAGTCTCATTTCGACCTAAACGACGCATGAAAAAACCACACCCTAATTTTTATCTCAACCCTGCTCATTATGTTCCATCCAATACCTCAGTACGCGCAGTGATTTTAGGCGGTGCGGATGCCGATGCATCAGTGAATGGCCAGTCGAAAAACAATGGCGTGATGCTCTTTAAATTTTTGGAAGATGGCACATTGCCTAATGGCCAGCGTTCACGCTTAAGAGGGTGTCGCGTCAGCGCCAATTCCTACGGAGATATTTCCAGTGAGCGTGCGTTTGCCACATTGTATCGTCTGTCGTGTGCTCATCCTGGCCAGCCCATTATTGATAAGGAGGTTACTGGGTGGGTGTTTTTCAATGGCAAGGTTGGAATTAAAGGCAAGCCTTTGATGCGAGATAACAAGGTCATGACTTGGGCGGGTGTAAGTGGTGCCTTATCTGGAGTTGCCTCTGCTGCACAATACGCCCAAAGCGTCCAAGCCATTGGACCGTATGGCGCAACATCAGTTGTACCCAGCAGTCAAATCGCGCCCTTTGCAGCCTATGGAGGTGCCTCCAAAGCAGCAGATACCTTGTCGGCATACTATGTCAAACGCGCAGAGCAATACCATCCTGTCATTCAAGTAGGCTCGGGCAATGTAGTCACCGTGGTCTTTAAAGACGGATTTTACTTAGAGCCCGATGAAGATAAGAGTCAGCACGCAATGAATCAAGTAAAAGCCCAACACGAAACACAAGGATTGATTGCATCTCAAGACGAAAATCCAACTTCTGAGATGAACTTTACAGTTCCTCCCGAAGTCTTGGGGCGTATTGAGCGCCTAAATACCTTAAATCGAAATGAAACAGGAGGTTTACGATGAGGTCTGGTTTACTTTGTTTCATTTCAATACTGAGCGCATTGCTTACAGGATGCAGTACGATGAACTCCAATTTCAGTTGTAATGCTACAGCGGGGGATAGTTGTTTAACAATCGAGCAGGTCGATGCCATGACCCGTTTCGCCGATGATGCAAAACCCAATTCTGTAAGACGCGGCATGATGAAAGCAGAACACACTATCCCAAACCACCAAGGGAAAATCATCCAACAAAATAACAGTCAATCGTTGTGGGTTGCAACACGCCTTAAGGAGCAATCATGGGTTTAGACTTCACTGTTTGGCGTGATAAAGCGCGTCATTTATTGCATCGAACCAGCCAGATGCTGGGAGAAACCTCTGGAATTAAACCCGTTTCTCTTAGTGCCCAGGGTCAAGCGCATGAGTCAGTAACTATGGACTTACCCTCAATCAAAGGACTTCTACCCTATGAAACGGTGAATGAAGCCGGTTTTTTTGTTAATCGCAATTCGATGGGCTTTGGTTTACAGCTTTCGCCGATGTCTGGTGCCGATGAGTCATTAATGAACAGTCTGGCGCAACTTTTTAAGAATAAGCTGACGGTTGATACGGATTGCACCGTATTGATGTATAAACATCCATGGCTTGAGGGACGGCTTTCGCAAAACTACGAGCCCATTTTAAAACAAGGCGGGATTTATGCTGATCTTGCACGACTTAGCCTTAAGTATCATCTTAATGCCATTAAAAAAGGATATAAAAATGGCCGTAATGTGCCAGCGGGTTTGAGTGATTATTGTTGTTATCTTTTTATTTGCAGGCCCATGCAATCCGATGTCAAAGAACAGCTTCACCTGTTGCAAGCCGATTTTGAATCAGAACTTAAAGTGTCAGGATTTGGGTTTAGGCGACTTGATGCAGATGATTTTAAGGTGTTGATGCGTGCATTAATTTCGCCTGATTTCAACACGCTCTCTTGGCCAGTAATTAATGAATCCAATGGATTGATTGCAGAGTCGATACCCACTCCTTCCACGGTAATCGAAATAGAAGATGAGGCCATCGAGGTCTCCATTGCTGATTTAAAAGGAGAAACCCAGAGAACACGCGTCGTGAATTGTGAGGTCAGTAGTTATCCGAGCAAGCCTTTTGCTTTGTGGCAAACACCGGATTTATTCGCCAATCTTCTGGATACGGAGCAGGGCATTCAATGTCCCTTTTTGATTTCTTTTACTATTCGAGGCGTGAATCAGGAAAAGATGAAGGCAAAAGCAAAAGCTCGTGCAAAATCTTTAAGCTCCAATAATAATGCGGTTCAATCCTTTATTAATCCCTCCATTCGTGAGGAAACAGCCGAGTGGCATTTCGTTCACGACCATGCATCTAAGGGCGAATTGTATCTCTTGCCCACTTTTTATAATGTCGTGCTGTATACCACTGAAAGCAAAGAACGAGAACATGTTGCCAAAGCGATTGCGAGTTTCAGGCATTTAGGATTTACTCTCACTCAAAGTCGTTGCAAACAGTGGTTACGTTTCTTAGGTAGTCTTCCTTTTATACTCACTGAGGGACTTTTTTCAAGTCTTGAGCTTTTGGGCATGACTAAAAAACTAAGCCATTTCAATGTCGCTAATCTTCTGCCCGTCGTTGCGGATTTTAAAGGCGCAGGGCAGGGACTCATTGTACCTACGTACCGGCATCAACTGTTTTATTTAAATACCTTTGATGACAGGGCATTGCCGATTACCAATTTCAATCGTCTCACAGTGGCTTCTACGGGTGCTGGTAAATCCTTCTTTGAACAGGCGCAAATTTTAGACGGTTTATCACGGGGACAGCAGATTTTCGTTATTGATTTAGGCGGTTCCTATAAGCATCTATGTAAGATGGTGGGTGGCAGCTATATTGATGCATCCACACTGGCGCTTAATCCATTTACGCTATTTGATTTTGATGGGGTGACGGAGATTAATGGGCAGGCACTCAATGATTCCATTCAAATTAGGAATTTGTTGGCGATTATGGCAAGCCCTCATGAGGCTTTAGGAGAAGTACAAAAGGCGTGGCTGTTGGATGCCGTGACCGAATGTTGGAAAGTGCATGGCCGGCGCGCCAAAATGGACGATGTGTTGAGCGCGCTTCAAAGGATGTCAGAAAGGCCTCAATTTCAAGGTGACCAACGGCTTAAGGATTTGACTGTTTTGCTTGGCAAATATGGGAGTCAAGGAATTTACGGCCATCTATTTAACAGTGATACCCCTCTTTTGAACAGTTCCGATTTCGTGGTTCTGGAAATGGGTGAGCTGGAATCCAATCCAGAACTTCTGACCATCGTGATGTTTGTGATGATTGTGATTATTCAGGGACAATTTTATCACTCAGATAGAAAACGGGAAAAACGCTGCATCATTGATGAAGCGTGGCGGTTTTTGGCGCGTGGTTCGAATCCTGTGTGCGCAAGCTTTATTGAGCAGGGCTTTCGTACCGCAAGAAAACATAGGGGTGGTTTTGCGGTTATTACTCAGAATCTTTTAGATACCATGAATACCCTTCAGGGGCGTGCGATTGCGGCAAGTAGTGATACTAAAATCATGATGCGGCAGGGTTCGTTAAAGCAATACATGGATGAGCATCCAAAACATTTTAGCCCGCTTGAAGCACGTGTTATTGAATCCTTTGGGGAGGCGAAAACGCAAGGATTTTCCAATCTGATGATTCAGTTTGGAAATGTCACTACCTTTCATCGTTATTTTTGCGATCCGTTTTCCAGAGTGCTTTTTTCTACCTCAGGCGAAGAAGTGAGTGACATTGAATCATTAACAAACCAAGGTGTCACGCTAACCGATGCAATCCAGCGCGTGGCGCAAAAATACTATGGGGAGGAATTATGCGATTAATCCCTATTACTGCGAGTTTTGTATTAGCAATCTTTGGTTTTTTTATCCTTTCTTATGGTGTTAAGCCTAAAGAACCGATTGTCATTTTTAATAAAGAGGAAGTTCTGAGCCAATTCATTCGTCAATTGGCAGAAATAAAGGCGACTGAATCTCAGGTGGAGCAATCCACAAGAAGATTTAATGCGTTACTTAATAAGGTATTGGTCGAGCTTGCACAGCAAAAAAAGGTCATCATTTTAAGAAAGAATGATGTTTTTGCTGGAGGTATTGATATCACCGATGAGGTGCGGATTAGGTTAAGTCACGCCATGAGGAATAAATCGTGAACATCCTATGTTGCTTGATTCTTCTTATGATTTCCATGGGTCAGATTCATGCCAAATCCTTTGGAGTGATTGGCGAGGTTTTTCCTGTGGCTGAAAAGAGCTTTTTAAAGATCATTGAAGAGCGATTGACGGCTTTGAATGATAGTGGAGCGCTTGAGGCGATGAACCAGCGCTGGATTCAAACGGCAGCCGAGCATGCAAACAGGCCATCAGCCTTAAATCTTCCACGCACCAATCATTCAATAACACATCATTACGTGCCCGAAATCACTTTAAGCCAAGACATACGCGATGAGCGAGGTCGTGTTTTGTATGTACGCGGTACCCATGTGAATGCACTGTCGCAGTTACCTTCCTATCAACCCTGTTGGTTATTCTTTAATGCGGATGATGAAGCGCAGATAAATTGGGCTCAGCTTCAAAAAACAAGCTGTCCGAATCCTAAATTGATTCTGACGGGTGGCGCCATCAATGCCGCCGAAAAAAAGCTGCACTCAGTCATTTATTTCGACCAGGCTGGGAAAATTACGAGGCAGCTTCGTATCACTCACGTTCCGGCAATCGTTACACGCAAAGGCAATCGTCTTGTCATTGTCGAGCACGCAATCAAGGAGAATGGCGATGTCCTTTAGAGTCTTTTTTGTCGCAATCCTCTTCGTTTTTTCTTATCCGGGATGGAGCAAGCAATGCACAGGACATTTTGTAAATCCCATTCGTGATGTGTGTTGGCGATGCTTATTTCCTTTGTCGATTGGCAACATCAAGGTAGTGAATTCATCCCTACCCGATACAGATAATGCCTCAAGTCCTATCGGTGTATGCCCAAGCCCTATGGGTTTACGCGTAGGACTCAATATTGGTTTTTGGGAGCCAGTTGCGCTCACCGATGTTACCGACACGCCTTATTGCCTGGTGAATCTTGGAGGCATCAAACTCAATTTGGGTTTGAAACAGAGTAGGGGAGGGCGTCATGTGGTTGGTAATGGCCAACAGCGTGCGTTTTTTCACGTCCATTGGTATAAATACCCGCTTATGAGCTGGCTTAATCTCATCACTTCAATGGGTTGTATGCAAGGAGGGGATTTTGATATTGCTTACCTCACCGAACTTGACCCTACCTGGCAAGACTCTGAAATGAGCTTTGTATTAAGTCCTGAGTCGGTGTTGTTTGGCAACCCTGTGGCAGCAAGTTCTTGTGCCGCTGATGCGCTTTCCTCGACGCTGACCAAGAAGCCAATAGACAGTCTTTTTTGGTGTGCAGGTAGTCAAGGAACTCATTATCCGCTGACAGGGCATGTACATGCGCCTATTTCTCCGGTGCAAACGGCACTTTTATTGACTGAACGTATGAACTACAAAATGCACCGTGAATTGTTACTGTCTGATTCGAGTGCCGCATCGGGTGCGATTTGCAAAGAACATCACTATTCAGCAACCCCAAAATCGCGCTACCGCTATGAGATAGTGAATCAGGTAGCTGATGGCAAACATTGCTACCCAGGGGGTTTAAGCACTTTGGCTTGGGAGTTTGGAAAAATTAAACCGCATACGCCCGACCAATATGGGTTTTTAGTATGGCGAAAGAGGAATTGCACCTTTCTTTAAACGGAGATTTAAATGGTTAAAAAAGGATTTTTTTTATTACTCGGATGTCTTGCCAATACAGTACTTTTTGCCGCAACGGTATCGGTATTTGTCAGTTTTTCCATGCCGGGTAGGCTATTGGAGGAGACTCTCAAAGAAAGCAGCCGTTTACACATCCCCGCCTATTTAAATGGACTGCATCACAATTCAATGAAGGATACCGCACTGAAGGTTATGGAGTTGAGCCAGCGAATCCCCGACTTAAATTTGGCCATTGACCCCACCTTATTTGAACGGTTTGGCATTCAGCAAGTACCCGCTTTGGTCGTGGCAGAGGAGAAGAAGTTTGATGTGATTTACGGCCATTTAACGCTCCAAGAAGGATTATCGTGGATTGCAGGACATGGGGAAACCCACTTTACCCTGCATGATGCTCGGAGGATAAGCAGTGAGTAAATTCATTCTCATTTTGTTTTCATCTCTATTCATTACCGCGGGATTCGCTCAAACTCCAGCCGATGCAATAAAAGCACGTGAGCAAGCGTTGCAGGCTTTAAATGGATTTAATCCTGCCAACGTATTGAAGGGGTATACGCAAAATCCAAAAGAGACAGGTCTTCTCCCACAAGAAGGATCGGATACTTTGTCCTCTTCAGGCTTAAACGCACTGGCCAACAATCCGGATGCTTTAGAGGTGTATCAACATGCAGGAACCCGCACGAAGGGACGCTACAATCCGAATAGCCCTGAGATGCGTTACGCAGAACAATTGCTTGAACATCCAGAAGATGCGGTAAATGGCGTCTGCTATAAAGAACCAGGATTCTGTGAATCAACGCATGAGACCAAAACTTGCGAAGAAACCGTGGGCTACAAAAATATCGCCTGTGGGGAAACACTTAAGGTGACTTTAAGGCCACTCACACAAAATTTTACTCGCGAAGTCACGTTTCCTCGTGGAAGTGCAACCTTTAATTTAACCCAATGTGGCAAACATAATAAAGGATGCAGCCAAGCAAATCTTGCCGAAATAAAGCCTTCTTGTGAAGCATTAAACCTTGTAGTGATGTATCACAATAAAGTGCTGCAACTCATAAAAAATCCTACCTGCAAAGACCCCACAGTGACGGTATCTTTAGGAAAAATAATTAAGGCAGCGGTACCTCTTAAGATGACGTTAACACAACAGGTAAGTGAAGAGTCTTGGGTTACTCAAGCCTGTGAAAAAAAACCTTCGGATTCCTGTATTTTAACGAACACCAATTCATGTTTAGAACCTAATGCCACAAAAATTATTGACGGCATTGCCATTACCAGGCCTTGCTGGGGTCATGCTTCGAACTATCAATGCTCTTATTTAGAAAACAGTTATTGCATGTCTTTACTGCAAGGCGGATGTTCGCAAGTGGGTTCGCAGTGTCTTAATGCATCCAATGGATTGTGTACCCGTTTCTTACAAACATTTTCCTGTATGAATCAGGTGTGTTTTCCAGAAAAAACCATTTGTCCTGACAAAATACCCTGCAGCGATGGATCGTGTGACGTGTCATTTGAGGAAGAAAGTGATGATGCGGCGGAGGGATTATCACGCCTAGGGGCTTTGGCTGGTGTGGCATCCGATGTTGCAACCAAGCAAGTTCGCAGTGGTGTGCCTGCCATTTTTACCGGAACCAATTCAACCTGTCGCAAAGTGGTTGCCAATACACGTAATTGTTGTCATGGCAGCCACCAAATGACTCATTGCAGTGAGGATGAGAAGCGGCTTGCCAAAGCAAAGGAAGAGGAAAGGGCATATAAAGTCGGAACTTTTTGTGCTTTAAAAAAGCTAGGGCTTTGTTTGGAAGAAAAGGAGTCGTGGTGTGTTTTCCCCACAAAATTGGCTTCTATTCTGCAAATTCAAGGACGTTTTTATCAGTTAGGCATTCACTTTGGTTGGGCAAAAGATGAAGACAACAAAGCCAATTGCCGTGGTATTACCCCAGAAGAACTGGAACGTATTAATTTCTCTGCTCTTGATTTATCCCCCATTACCCAAGAGCTCATGAATCGTAAAGTACTGCCAGATGATGGGCAAGTCTCTGCAGTCAATCAGTCCCATATCGAGCGCTTAAAACAGATGGGGCGTGCACATGATTAAATGGGGCGTTTTTCTTTTGATAGTATTCCTTAATCCTCTGACCGTGTTCGCCGAGAAACCGGTCGGTTTTCTTTGGTACAGCATCGAAAAGGAACAGAAAAAGACAAAACGACCAAGCCCCCGAGGCACTTCCTTTAACCAACTTAGTTTTACTGAACGCGATGCGGTACTTCGTTTTTATACTATGGAAGCTTTGCATAAGGCACGGTACACCAAAAAGGTCGAGGACATGCGCGTATTTTTAAGCCTACAAGATTATTGGCTTAAAGAATCCTCACGATTTAAATCGTTGTTTCAACAAACGATGTTGGCACATCCTGAATATGATTACGCGGTGACTCATCCAACCTCCAATCTTGGTGCAAAAATCACCGATGAGGTGCGCGAATCCCAAACCGTAGAAATTATAAACCGATTGTCCAAAACGCATGGTTTGTTGTTTTTCTATCGTGGGAAAAGTCCTTATGACTTGAAACAAATCCCTATTATTGTTGATTTTTGTCGGCGATTTAATTTGCCCTTAATGCCGGTTAGTATCGATGGGGTAGTCTCTCCTGAGCTCATGAATTCTCGAATGGATCAAGGGCAAGCTAACCGACTTGGTGTTCGTTATTTTCCAGCATTACTTTTGGCTAATCCTCAAAGTCAACATGTTTCCCCTATAGCTTATGGTCTAATCACTCAGGATGTCTTGATGGAGCGCATCAAGCAAGTAGCCACCCAATTTAAAGGAGGGGAATGATGAGTACACGCATATTTTTAGGATTAGCTTTAGCCTTTATTGTTTTGGGTGCTCATGCCGAAGGGCCTCAATGGCTAACCAACATGATTGCTGAGCATGAACAGTCTTCTGAACAGGAAGTTGCGAAGGGTAGTAATAAAAAGGATCAGGGATTTTTTAGAACTCATGGATTAATTTTGTTTTATGGCAGCCAATGCCCACATTGCAAGCGGTTTGCACCGATATTACAACACTGGGCAACTCGCAACAAAGCAGAAGTGTTCCCTTTGTCGTTGGATAATCAACCGTTACCTGAATTTCCCAAATTTTTACCGGCGACTACCGAATGGATTAATTCTGCCTTTGGTGGTAATGCGATTAATTACCCAGCCATTTTTGTAGTAAGCCCCGAAACAAAAACATTGTATCCAGTTGGTTTTGGTTCAATGACGGAAACTGAACTGAATGACCGCATGGATGTACTCATTACAAAAATCAAAGCATATGAAAACAAGGGGAGGTTGTAATGAAAAAAGTCTTTCTTACTCTTTGTTTATTCGGTTTTTTCTCCACAGTTGAGGCTAATGTCAGTACCGATCTGGATAATTTTTTTAATGGGATGGGCTATGCGTCTAATGTGACCTCGCCTGCGGCCTTTGAATCCCAAGCCGCGGGATTTTTTGGTGGCGGTTCACTCTATGCCCGCAATCAGGTGCGTCAGTACCAGTTGGTGCAGCTGGATTTACCCAGTTATCGTGCCGGATGTGGGGGCATTGATTTATTCACAGGCAGTATGAGTTTTCTAAGCGAACAAAAGCTTGTTGATTTGGGAAAATCAGTGATGACCAATGCCGGTGTCTATGCAGTGGATGTGATGCTTGCTTCTACGGTTCCTGAACTCAAACAGGTAAGGGATTATTTACAGCAACTGGAACAAATGGCAAATCAGGCCAGTATCAATTCCTGTCAGCTTTCGCAAAACATGGTTGGCGGCATTTGGCCAAAAACGGCAGAAAGCCAGCAAAAAATCTGTAAAGACCAGGCTGCCATGGGGAAAGAAGGATTATTCAGTGATTACGTCAAAGCACGTATGGCTTGCTCTGGTAATGGTTTTGATAATGTGATGAATAAAGCGTCCCAAGATGAGACGCGTAAAAAGCAGGTGGTTTTAAATAAAAATCTCGTATGGTCCCTGTTGCAATCCAAATCATTCTTAAATAGTGATCGAGAACTGGCTGAGATGGTGATGAGTTTAACGGGAACGTTGATTATCGACAAAGAAGGAAAAGTAACTAATGTGCCATCCTTGGCTTCCAATGCTGATTTAATTAATGCACTAGTTGGTACTGGAAATGGTGTTCGTACTGCGAAAATTTGGCGTTGCAAGGATGTGACAGCGGGCAATCAATGCATGCAGGTCAGCCTGCAAGATATCACCATTGCCGAAAACTCAACGCTCACCTCTAAGGTGCGTGAGATTATTCGTACGATTAATACGAAACTAGCTAAGGATGAGAAGCCCACTTCAAGGGAGATCAATTTTTTAAGTATGACTTCTCTACCGGTTATGAAATTTTTAAGCGTATTAAACAGTACCCAATATTCAAGTGCAGCGGTGGATATTGAAGAGTATGCAACCTTGATAGCCCATGATTTATTAACCCATTATCTAACGGAATTGCTTGCTGAGGTAAGTAATGCGACAGCCGGTTCTGAACTCAATTCTGACTTGGTTAACGACATTCAAAAGCGAATTCATACAGCAACCTCTAAGGTGACAGCGCTTGATCCTAAAGTAGGTCGCAAATTAAAAGAAAAACTATCCCTTATAGAGCATATGGCTCGCATTGAAAAGCAAGTCGCTTCAACCATGAACAGCACAGTCAGTTAGAGGAGATAACCACGTGATCACAATCAATGTTCTTGCAGCTGGCGAATTATTTCAACTGGTGTTAAATGCGATTGCGGCTTTTATGAAGCAAGATGGCTTTGCTGGCCTTTTGCGTATCACTACATTGATTGGCATTGTTATGACAGCCGTAGGTTATGTAAAAACCCGTGATCCGATGGCGTTTGCCCGTTGGTTTTTAGGTTATGTATTCATGATTAATTTGGTTATTTTGCCTAAAACAACTGTAGAAATTTATGACATTTCCACACAAAAATCGAAGATTGTTGCTAATATCCCTGTGGTCTTTGCATTGAGCACAAGCCTTATAACGACTGTTGGATTTGGATTGGCACAAAGTTTTGATGCGTTGTTTGCAACGCTTCCTTTAGGCAATGGACCAATACCAGAGGATCTACTCTACACTCAAACTGGCTCTTTATTTGGAGCACGCCTAATACAGGCTTCAACCAGCTTTAGAATTATAAATCCAGAGCTTAAAGAGGAAATGAATCAATATTTTCGCTCCTGTGTGGTCGGTGATATTCGCTTAAATCGCAAATACAGTGTAGGCGATCTGGCCAATTCAACCAACCTTTGGGATTTAATATCAACTCATCCATCGCCGCTGAGGATGACGATGGTTAATGGTAAGTTGGTACCCTGTCTTGAAGCTGCTAAAACAGATGGTCAATACAGTCTTCGTAAAAAATTGGATGCCGAAATAAAAAGGGCGTATTCGTTTTTCGGCATTAATTTGTTCGGAAAACCAAAACAAACAACCTATGAGAAACTGTTTGAAACTCATTTGAAATCCGCATTTTCTTACTATCAGGGACTAACGGATACTTCAAGCAATATATTTTTGCAAAGCATGATGATGAATGCCATAAAAGATGGTGTGTCAAATTATCAAGCTTTTACTGATGCCACAGCAGGAGTTGTAAACCAACAATTTACCAAATCACAGGTTCAACATCGCTGGTCTTGGGAAATCGGAGGAATCAAAGCGTTATGGTTCTTGCCTTTATTACATACCTGGTTAACGGTGTTGTTGTTTGGTGTATTTCCTCTAGTGATTCTATTAGCCACAATACCGGCTCTGGGAAAAATTATTCTTTTTTACAAACAATTCTTCTTATCCTTGCAGTTATGGCCAGTGTTGTTTGCCATCTTAAATGCAGGAATGACCCTTTATGGGAGTAGCTCTTCTGGTGAATACGGTCAGTTCACCATGGTTAATTTGGATAAAATTGATGAGCTTCACAATGATATATCCAGTGCTGCCGGTTATATTATGATTTTTATCCCATTTTTGGCTTATGGCTTTGTTTCCAATGTGGGATCGGCATTCAACAATCTTGCAACAAGTATGACAGGACATGTACAAGGTTCTACAATGGCTGTGGCAGGGGAGGCGGCAGCAGCATCTTTTGGGCTTGGTCAAACCAGTTTTTATAACACCACGGCCAATAATTTCTCGGCAAACAAACACGATTCCAATTGGACGCATATGTACGGGATGCACACGGAGCAATTGGAAAGTGGCGTCTTAAAAACATTGACCGGCAGGGGGGATGCTATTTTTGATGTTAGTCCTGGTATGACTAAAAGTCATATTCATATTGCCGATGCCAAGGCATTAACAGGCTCATTGAATCAGGCGTATGAGCAATCAAATCAAGCAGCTGCTAATGAAAGTAAAGCGTATCAATCCGCCTTAAGTAATTTTGCCCATCGGGCACTAGCACTGTCTCAATTATCAGGACACGATATGCGTCTTGGCAATGGAATCAGTTCTTCCGATTCAGCTCACTATTCCAGTGCGCTCTCTCAAATGTCACGGATTGCCGAGGATGTTGCCCATCGTAACGGCATAAGCAAAGAAGATGCCTTTGCGGCGATGACCAGTGGCGGGCATGGGATTTCAGGTGGGGTTGATCTTCAAAAAAGTATTGCCGGAAAAATCTTTGGTATTAAAGGCGGATGGGATGCTCATATTAAATACGAACGAGCATCAACTAATGCGTATCGTGCGCATGAGGGTTATGACAAGGTGGTTTCTGCCCAAGAAGCGGAGGATTTTAATAAAGCAAGCCAATATGTGGCCCAATTTGCTAGAACCCATCATTTTGATGATAGTCATTCCGAGGCAGCATCGCTATCTAATCAAATGGGAGTTGATATCAGAGAGGCTGAAAATAGAAGCCATAACTATGATGTATCGCATACTCGCGCTATGCGAATTGCAGAGGCCAAACACTATGTAGAATCAAAATCGGAGCAAATTACAGCCGATCTCAATCAAGCGTTTCCATCTTTTGTTGTATCGAAGGTGGGTAGTTCTCATCGCGATGAATTGTTTGCACGTCCTGGAGATATGAGTTCAATACAAGAGTTAGAGGGATTGGCTGGTGCCTTTGTTCATGCCAAGCGCGAACAATTAATCGCAGAATACAGCCCGAAAGAATCCTCTTCTTCAATGGATGCCTTCTATCAGAGTGAAAGCCAATCTTTAAACCAGAAGAGCAATAATATTGGCAAAAATTATCAAAAAAATCATGATACGTTAACCGATAGCGCCAAAACACTAGATGTTGGGATTGCTAATGACAAGAAAAATCATCTGGTGAATCAGGTGGATACACAAGTAAAAAAGATTCATAACGACCATAAAACCAATGTAACGCCAAGCAATCCCGAGCATATTTTAAAAACCAAAGCTGATCGAGTGAACGAATACAAAGAAAAAGAACCGGATTGGAAGTATGATGCCGCAACAGGGGTTATCCCAGGGCATGCCGTGGATAAAGGGAAAAAGACTCTAAGCGAGCTATTTGAAGGAGAAAAAGGACATGATAACTGATTTAAAAAAAGCACTGGCAATGGATTTAGAGACGCTAAAACATCTGGATTTAGGCATTATTTCCGCAGGAGCGTATTATAAGCGCTTGTTTGCAATATGGTTCCATTTATTTGTGTTGCTTCTGGCGATTCAATCTGCGGCCTGTTTTTTTGCTGTTCGAATCAATGCCTGGGATTATGCACCCCATACTGAACGATGGGAAAAATCCAATATGGAACGTGCTAATAGGGAAGAGTCCACGCTACATAGTCCATCCAGTCTTTATGATTTGGGAGAGCAGTTTCCTGATGCCAGTCAGGAAGAGCTTAAAATGATCCAAAAGGAAAAGGAGCGCAAATGGCAAGAAGGTTTTCTTAAACGCAAGAAAGAACGTCAGCTCAAATATGAAGAGGCACGCCTTGATGAGCATGCCTTGCTAAGAGCAAAAATGGTGTTTGGCGTGTTTTTTTCATCATTGCTGATATCGCTGTTTGGTCTGGGATTTATTAAAAACTACATCATTTTCAAACTCCAAATCAGTCCAAAGCTTCGAACAGGCGCATACCTTATTCAAAAAACGCAATGGGCTCTTACAGGATTCTTTTTTATCTTTGGAATGTTCGCTTTTCTTTTTATTCCGCTCTTTGAACAGGATGTCGTATTTTTCTCAAGTATTCCCTGCTTGATCCTAGCAGCCATTGCAACCAGTATCGTTATTAATATGGAGGCAAGCCGAATCGGAGTGAGAGTTCTCTCAAAAGCTATTTCTAATTTCTTTCATAAAGAAAAAGAGAGTGTTTGATGAACAACGAGCCTAATTTCAAACACTATACTCGTGGCGGGCAAATCAGTTTCCATAATCTTCGCATGTGGGATCAAATCACCAAAACATTGAGCATGATTTGTCTTATTTTTTGGATTGTTTTCACATTGGTTTTTGTCTGGTTTTTTATTTCTTTAGAAAAAATAACGCATGCAGTCATTTTTTATTACGCCCAATTTTTAGAGATTGTAGGCCAAAAGCACACTTTTGAACTGTCATTTCATGGTAAAACGTACAAGCAAACAGTTGATTCCATTCTGAACTATGCTTACTACCAGGATAATGCAAACCATGTGATTCATAGTCTTGGCAAGTCTGCTTTATGGGCATTCTGCCTGTCTTTTATTCTTGGATTATGTTTGGCCTATTATTTTATCAAACGGGGAAAAGCACAGAGCGATAGCCAATTTGTGCGTGGAAGCCAATTCAAACATTCAAATGTAGTAAAAAAGAAAATCCTGCGCGATAAAGCTCATTCTGATATTACGATTGATACATTTCCCCTCATCAAAAACAGTGAGGTTCAGCATGTACTGGTACATGGAACTGTAGGCACCGGAAAAAGCCAGCTCATTATGAAAATAATGGATTGTCTTCGTAAAAGAGGCGATCGGGTGATCGTCTACGATAAAGGTTGTTCATTTATTGCTCATTATTACCAAGACGAGTCAGATGTGATTTTAAATCCATTTGACAAACGTTGTGCCAATTGGGATATGTGGTTAGAGGCACCTCGTGACTCGGATTTTGAAAATATGGCCGAAAGCTCAATTCCCATGCACGGAGAATCTGATCCCTTTTGGGTTAATGCCTCACGAACTGTTTTTTCATGCTTAGGATCCGTGATGCGACATCATTCTGATCGCTCAGTTGAAAAACTATTAAAATTGATTTTAACCGATGAATTTTCTGATTTGGAAGAGTATTTACAAGGAACTCCCGCAGCAACCCTTGTCAGTAGTAAAATTGAGAAAACTGCAATTTCTATTCGCGCAACACTTACAACCTATTTGAAATCCTTTTCTGCATTAGCTGAACTGAATCAGGAGGGGAAACCCCCTTTCTCTATTCGGGACTACATTCTTGATGAGCAACAAAAAGGCTGGCTTTTTATTTCATCCAATGGTGAAACGCATAAGTCACTCAAACCTTTAATTTCTATGTGGTTAGCGCAAGCCTCGCTAGCTCTTTTAAGTCTTACTCCTGATAGAAACAGGCGTATCTGGTTTATCTGTGATGAATTGCCAAGCCTTCATAAATTACCTCTGCTTGGTGAAACCATTGCCGAGGTACGCAAGTTTGGCGGTTGCTTTCTTCTTGGAATGCAAAGCTTTTCACAGCTTACCAAAGTCTATGGTCAGGCAGGAGGCAGAGAAATTTTTGATTTATTAAATACCCGCTTTTTCTTTCGTAGTCCGAGTAGCGATATGGCGCGTCTTGTGGCCTCGGAACTTGGTGAAGAAGAAATCGAAGAATCACGGGAAAATTATTCCTATGGCGCCAACAGTATTAGAGATGGGATTTCATTAGGCGCACAACGAGTTACACGCCCAATAGTTTCCTATCCGCAAATTATGGAGCTTAAAGATTTGCACTGCTTTGTCCGTTTGCCAGGACACTATCCCATTACCCAGTTAACACTTGATTTAGGCTTTCGGACAATAAAAACTAATGGTTTTATTGAGCGCAATATGCCCACAACCTTTAATTTCTCTCAATTAACATCAATTGATGAGGATTGGGAATCGGGTACCGATGGTCATGTGGGGAGCAAGCAACCAAACAAGAACAAAATAAATGCAGAACATCAATGCATCGAGGAACTTAATCTTGAGCCTTTGTAGATTTTGCATCCCAGCAAGTTTCCGCTGACACAATTGATTCATTACCAGTTTCGCTTGGATACGCGGAAAAATCAGAATCCTTATTCAGCTTTTGGATGGGAATATCTTTTCTTGCTCGGCTTTAGTTAATTTGTTCCATGAGCGCATTAAAGCTTCTCCTGCGGCTAACTTCACTTTAATCTCTTTGGATGGCGCTGTTAAATAATGGAGAGTAAAACCGCTTACAACACCTCCTAATAATGCCGCAGATAGGAATAAGGCCGTACTCCATCGTTTTGAGCTTTTTTTTCGTGCTCGGTGCTCCGTTAGTTCTTTACTCAACTGACACAACGAATTAATACTGTGATTAATGGATTCATAAGCAAGATGAGTCACTTCTTGGGCTATTGTTTGAGCGCTCTCGCGGATATTTTGTTTTAACTCGGTTTTAATACGCTCAATCACACTTTGTTTGCATGCTTTTTCAAAAGATTCGAATTGAATCAGGTGCTGTTCAAATTGCTTCACAGAATGTGCCATTTGGCCAGAAGCCAATGTAATGACTTCACGTTCTTCATTCATTTGTCCATATAACCCTTTTAACAAAAGAGCTACCGATTTAAGGGTTTGCACTGCATCAAAAAATTCCCTATCAGCACCTTTTAGATGTTCATTAGTCGACTGATTGATTAATGCTACCTCGTCCTCTTCCCTATCCAACATGGTTCACCCTTTATATGTCTAATTCTTTATCAATGGCTCTTGTTCGTTGCACGTGTTGTTCATTCATTTTTATGAAGTGCTCAGCTTGCTTTGCAAACTCAGGATAATCCTTTTTAAATGCATTCATTAACTGAGAATCACCCGGTAATTGCCCCATCAAACGGACTAATTCATCCTTTTGCTCAGAAGAGAGTCGATTTTGTGCCAAAGCCTTACTGTAAGGCTCAAAAGAACGCGCTAAGGATTTAGCTTGACGCTCAGCAATGGATAATAAGCTATCGGCAATGTGCAGGACTTGGTTGGGGTTTTCTTTCAAGCACAGCTGCTCAAACGCATCAAGCTTTTGTTGCTCTTTTTGCAAGTCTCTGCCCATCACCTGATTCAGCAAGGATTCAAGAGAACGTTCTGATGTTTTAAAGTGTTCTTTTGATGAAATAGAAAGGGTAGGGGACTTATCCAGAATAAGCCCGCGCTGGCGTGCAAATTCTCCCTGCATTTGGGTGTAATCTAAGGTGATGTCTTTCGCGCGATTTCTACTAAGTGCTTGAATGAGTGCTTTATCATAGGCAAAAATTTCTCTGCTTACAAAGACATCACAGCTGTTGCGATGGCGCGTCATCGCCACGTAGGTTGAATGGGCATCATAATGCGCTGTAGGTAAGACATACGCTCGGTCAACGGTCACTCCTTGTGCTTTATACACAGTAGCCGCATAGCCATGTTCCATGTGTTTGTAGTAATTGGTGTTTACCTGAACGATTTGCGGCTTTGTTTTTAAGTCATCACCGTCAAGAGCGACGGTGATGATACCTGATTTGGCATTGATGCCTTGAATGGTACCTAAGGTGCCATTAATCACTGAAAGACTGTCTTCTCGTTTTAAGAAGTACACGCGGTCATTCACTGCAAAGGCGCGCTCCCCACGCTCCATATTGAAAACAACATCCTCACCAAGTTGTCCGTCTTTTCGTTTCATCACACGCGCCATTTCATTGAGTTCTTTCACATCCTTGCGGGTGTAGGCAAGAATGATTTGAGAATCTGAGGGGCTTGCAATGCGCACATCGTTCCATTGCTCAATCAGAGCGTGTTTGGCATCATGCGTACTTATGAATCGATGAACATGGTCATGGGCATCATAAGCTAGAAGGGCTTTATCTACTGCGCCTTGGGCTAAATCCAAGGAAGCATCCACTTGCCAAGGGGTTGTTTGTCTTCGGATTTGATTGAGTTCAACGTACTGGTAATTTTCTGCAATCGCTCGAAACGATGCGCCGGCTTCAATGGCCTGCAGTTGCTGCCAGTCGCCCACCAATACCAGTTTTGCACCTGCTTGTGCTACTTCACGTGTCAAACGCTCCATGGTACGCGAGCCAAGCATTCCCGCTTCATCCACCACTAAAATATCGCGTGACGTGAAATGAAACATGCCCTTATCCAGGCGATAGAAGAGGCTAGCAATGGTACGTGATTCAATACCTGAGCTGTCCCTTAAATTAAGTGCTGCAATACCGGATAGAGCAGCTCCATGTACTCGATATCCTGATTGCTCCCAGATTTCTCGCGCAGCGCCCAAGAGATAACTTTTTCCTGTTCCGGCGTAGCCTAAAAGGGATTTTAAATCACCTGATTGTGTTAAATAACAAAGCGCTGACTCTTGCTCTTCTGAGAGCGTACGACTCGATTGCGCAAGCAAAACCGTCTTTTCGCATACCTCATGACCTAAACGATGATGAAGCATATCGGATTGGTGCATCATTGAGGATTCTATGTGCAACATATTCTGCGTTGAAAATCGTTGTTTTCCGTCTTTATCCAGCCCTAAATAAACCAACTCAGATGATAATTTAACCCGCTCAAACACCAAATTAAATTGCGCTGCATTTTCCGTATGCCGGTTAATGAAACGAGCCAAATCTTGATGGGTAAATGTCGATTGGCATCGAGTAATTGCATCCAAAGCGATTTCAGGCTGCTCAAAAATTAATTGCCCATTTTCACGGGCAATGCGTTGGTGGTCGGCAAGCCGCGCCATGCGCTCTTGGGCGTCCTTGGGTCCAATTTTATATTGGGGTTCTAAGGCAATGCCTTGTTCTTTATAGCTGCGATGGTCTACCTTTTGGTCAATTCCATGCAAGGCCAAATGACGATTTTCACAATTTGCCCATTCTTCACGCCAATGTTCTAATAAGGCATTATCGTTCCAACTTCTTTCTTTAAGACCAAATCCTTCTTCTTGAGCTTGCCTTAAACTTAAAAGGACATGGGCATGCGGTTGATAGAGCCCATCATCATCTTTGGGATTATGCAGACATACATCGGCAACCATGCCACGTGCTACAAATTCATTTCTGACAAACTCACGCACCAATTCGATGTTTTGTTCTATGCTCAATTCACGAGGAAGGGCGAGCTGTACTTCACGGGCAAGTTGGGCATCTTTACGTTTTTCAGAACGCTCCACTGCATTCCATAAATCGGAACGGTTGCTCATCCATTCTGGCGCGTTGGGAGGTAAGAAAATCTCTTTATGAACCACTTCGCTTTTATCGGTGAAATCATGAATTACGCCGGTGCGTTCATCAACAAGTTCTTCGCCAGAACGATAGGCTGAGGCCGCAATAATACTGCGCCCTTGAGAACGTGAAATGATTTGCGCGCTGAAACGATAGATGGCCATGTCCCTATACCATTTTGGTGATTTTAATTCTTGTTTTGCTCCCTTGATGAATTTCAGAATACCAAAGCGCACGTTGCAACGCAACGTATAAGCGCGCACTTCTGTCGCCAGTGCGGCATTCGGGTCGCTTCGCTCCAATGTTAATTTTTATTATTTATTATCCTCTTGATATTTATATGAAACATCGTAAAATCTGAGTACTAGGACGACTATGAACCGATAATAAAATGAGCGAAAAACAATCGCGGCTGGATGCCTTAAAGAAAAAACAAGAACAACTCAGAGCGCAAATTCAAAAACTGGAATCACTTGAAAAAGCCCGGGAGCGAAAGCGTGATACACGTCGTAAAATTCTCATTGGTTCCTATTTCATTGATAAAGCCAATCAAGAAGGGGTTTCACCGCATATCCAGCCCAAACTGGCAATGAGATAGCTAAGCGACTTTAAGTGCCA
>NZ_LBAW01000038.1 GCF_001648595.1 Legionella bozemanae
GCACTTCCGCAAACATAAAGCCTAGCAACAGTGTCATTGATAATTTAATGAAAAAACGCATCCTACTTTCTCATCCCATTTTAACTATTGCATGTTTTATCGATTTGTATCTTCTCTGTACGTACACAGCATAATATTTTATTCATAATAACTGATATCACATGGAAAAAGTAGCTAAACTCTTGTTAACACAGATAAGATAACTTTTATTAATTATGGCTATGCGTTATTGATGTGTATTTAAAGACTCTCACAAGATAGATAATCAAACCGATATTGCTGCTTTTAAATCATCTAAGGTTACCATTAGCGTCATCGGATCTATTAAAGAAGGTTCAAAACCTAGTTTTTCATAAAACTCTTTTGCTTTGGTAGAAATGGCTTGAACTAGCATCCCTCTAATACCTATAGTTTCGGCTGCTTGAATAACTCTAAGGCCTGCATCACGTACTAGTGCTCTCCCTATGCCTTTATTCTGATATGCTAAATCTATAGCAAGCCTACCAAGTATAACTACTGGAACAGGATTTGGCATATTACGTCTAAAACGACCAGTGGCGGAACTTCCATCTACCGAGCTCGAGGCTAAAACATAATAGGCTACAACACGTTTATTATTGCAAGCAACATAAGTACGAGAAGCATTTGCTTTTTGGTTTTTAATTGCCTTAGTTTTCAGCCAGATATCAAGACTTTCTTCACCCGAGTTAAATCCCTGTATATTATGGTGTTCATTTATAGGCTCTGGCTGTAATATCATTTTTTATCCCAAGGAGCCTTTGTCTGCATAGTTTTAATCAAACGTTCATTAGGCATTGGCGTTTTATCCAGTCGTTGTAAAAAATCAGCATATGCTTCAGGACTAGCTTTTAAAATCGTTTGCTCCAAAATCGTTTCTTCAGCTTCTCGACGCGCTGCACTTAAGATAAAATCAGACCTGTTTTTACCTCTGATTTTTGCCGCACGATCAATAAGTCCTCGTTCTTCACTATTAATTCGCATATTTATTTTTTCTTGTTTTACATCATTATGTAACGTAGCCATATTTTTCTCCCATTTAAAGTTATTATAACATAATGTACATACATTGTCTTCACCTATGGATTTTTAATATAACTTATATAGTGCATAACGGGTAAATAAAACGGGGGTTTTCTTTACTTTTTTTATGAGGATAAAAAAACACTTTATTTTATAGGAAGAAAGGTAAATAAATATTGTAAAATATTCTAAGTTAATTTATTATTTATATAATTGAGTTATTTAACCATAAGAACTATATGCTAATTGGATATGCACGAGTTTCAACCGATGATCAAAATTTGGATTTACAGCTCGACGCATTAAATAATGTCGGATGCAATAAAATTTTTCATGACCAGGTTACAGGGAGCAAAATGCTACGACCTGGACTGGAAGCAGCATTGGAATTTGCACGTGAAGGAGATGTTTTTGTTGTTTGGCGTTTAGATCGACTAAGTAGATCTCTTAAACATTTAATTGAAATGATCGCCCTACTCGATTCCAGAAAAATTGGTTTACGAAGTCTTCATGAATCAATTGATACATCATCAAGCTCAGGAAAATTAATTTTTCATATATTTGCAGCACTGGCAGAATTTGAACGCAATCTTATCCGCGAAAGAACTTATGCGGGATTGCAGGCCGCAAGAGCACGAGGGCGAAATGGTGGCAGACCTAAAAAGCTATCAACTGATAAGGCTAAACTAGCGATTCAGCTTTATGAAGGAAGGCAGTATAGCATTAAGAAAATTTGTGAGTTAGTAGGTGTTTCAAAGCCTACCCTCTACAAATACATTAAAAGTTAACTGCTGATGATTATATGAGTTACGAATTAAAAAGGAGTATTGAGAGAATTGGGTAAATCTGAAGAAGTAAAATTAGAAAAAGGCATGGATTCTGGTCCTGTAAATGAAAAAATCAAGCGCCAATTATTTGTAAGTTCAATAGGAATTTGCTCAGCACCGAATTGTAACCAACGTCTAACCCACTCCAAGACTCTTCTTGCAGAATGCGCACACATAATACCTCGGAGGATTGGAGGAGGACCTAGAGAAGACTACATCACGTCTCTTGAAGATAGAAGCAAACTAACTAATCTTATATATCTCTGTGAGAAACATCATACAATTATTGATGATCCAGAACATGAGAATACATATACAGCAGACATTTTAAGAAAATGGAAACAAGATCATGAGGATTGGGCTGCGAAAATTAAAAAAAGCTCTCCTTATTTATCTTCAGAATTTAAGCAGCAATTCGAAGACCTAACCGCAAAAATTGCTAAAGAAGCGAACATTGGCGAGGATATAATAAAAAAACTTCTGGACACTTGCGAACAGCTTTTAAATAGTAAACTAATAGATGAAGCACGAGTATTCTTATCTCAAATAGACATCCTTCTTTTAAATTCAGACAACACTACTTTAATTAATAAAGCATATTTTCTTGATATATTATTATCAATAAATTGTGAGCAGATTCTTGAAGCGAAAAAGAATCTGTTGCAATTGATTCAGGAAAGTCCACTCAATATTGAAGCAATGCTTGAATATATAGAAATTTGCGAGAACGCACCGGAACCCGATGATGAATTAGTTAGAATAGAGAAACTAGCCCGTGCGATTGATAATAATCATCCTCATCTTCGTATTATCGATCTCACAAGAAAATTAAAAGATAAAAATCAATTGATAACGGTAGACGAGCATGACAAACCATTTGCTGAGGATAATTGGCTTAATGCTCGATTAATATGCCTACATTCATTGCTTTACAATCTTAATGGGGAATTGGAACAGCGAGATAACTTGATTATTGAATGGCAAAAAGTCTTACCACGTTCACCACGTCCTCATCTTTTTAAAGTACTATACAAAACAGAAGATCAATTCCGCGCCAAAGCACAATCAAAAAAATCATTTATCGAGGCATTAAAGTTTTCTGAAAATGAAAGGAAAACCATCCAAGCTAAAAACCCTTTAAGTTTGCGTGATAAAATCTTCTGGTACTTACAGGAAATAAAATTAAACCTTGGATATATAAATATTACCTGTAATGACCACGAATATAATATAGAAAATTTAAATAATATCATTAAAGATTTGTGCTTATTAATTAACCAATGTTATTTTGATAATTTTATTGATTTTGCGCTAACAGAACTTCTATGGAATATACAAATAATTCCTGATACGTTGAGGTTATTTATACGCAAGGTTTTTGAGTCCAAAGTATTGCCCTCTCAACAACTCCTGGACTCTATCTTTCTACAAGCCCTGCCCTACGAAGAATTAAAGAGTGACTTAGAAGCATTTGTAAAAAAATATGATTACGAATTATTGAATATTTTACAGGCTATAAATAATCAAGATGCACTACAAGCAGCAAAATATATAAATAAAAAAAATCACTTATTTTCCTTAACTCTACTTCAATCAATTATTAAGCATGCAATATCAATTCAATTAATTTCTTTATTAAAATTTGAAGACGAATATCAGCAGGATTTTATTTATGCAAAACTCAAAGTACTGGAATATCACAAGCAAAATTTTGAAGCATTAGATTTAATTTCAAGCCTTGAAATAAATGGAGCTTCTCCACTCGCATTAAGTACGATTGAAAAAATTGCCTACAGAAATGAAAAATGGTATCTATTTATTCCTCCTGCTTTAAAATTACTGCAGCTTGAAATCTCACTGGAATACAAAACATCGCTTCATGGAAAACTTGCAGCAGCCTATTTCCATCAAGGTGATGATACTAATGCTGTAGTACATGCAGAATATGCTTTGTATCATCATGATAAATTAGATGAAGAAAATTCATGTATTATTCTCGCCATATTAGGAAATGCTCTTTTAATGAAAGGTGAGCCAGATAAAGCCTGCCAATACTTTGCAAAGTATCAACATATAAAACGTTCCTTTCCTCTTTTATTAGAAGAAGCGGAGATATACCTAAAATCTAATCTACCCGATAAATATGAAAAAACACTTTCCTTAATTTTAAAAGCATTTAAAGAAGTAGATACCTATAATGATAGAACCTATCAGTCCTCCTATGCGCTATTAATTGAATTAAGTAATGCTAATGTAATTCTTCTTAGAAATGAACAAAATATAGAAGATGAATGTTTTGTAAAATTAGATGGTTTCCAAAATGGATGGTTTTATATTGGGGAAGAAGAAAAAAATTGCCTTGGTGCAATACATATTAAACCAGGGACAGCTAATTATAATGCACTAATCCATAAATCTTTAACCGAAGAAATTGAGTGGCCAGCAGAAAGGTTTTCTAGCCGCAATTCTAAACATAAAATTTTACATATAGCTTTAGCCCCTGCATTTCTGCATCAAAGAGCACATGAAGCAATGGCAACTCTTGCACAATTAGGAAGTGAAAATGTCGTTGCCATCCAAATGATAAATGAGGAAGGAAAACTCGATCTGGAAAATTTAAATAAATTTTATGAAGAACAATATTCCCCCGGCAATAAATTTTTTGAGATGTACATAAAATCTCATTTACCCTTTTCTTTTTTATGTACAATGGCAGGTGGTCTTATCCCTGCCATTAACAAGATAATTACTGAAGAAAAGGGATTTATAAGATGTAATAATGGTACTCAAGCGGATATTGATAACCAAAAAAATACCGCTAGTGAAGCCATTCAAGGACACCCGTGCTTTATAGAGGCTTTATCTACACTCATGTTAATTGAAGCAAATTTGCTTGAAGCAGTTATAAAAAACCTTCCCAATATTGGAGTATCAACATCTGTTATTAGATTCTTAAGAAAAATAGCAGCCAGCATAGAAGCATCTTCCAGTAGCCTAGGAAAAGGTGGGTTTGTTAAAGGTAGTTTTGAATTTCGTCCTAAAGATGAAGAAAAAGAGGAAGCCTTTAGAAATAAACTTCTTCAAGCTGCAAACTTACTTGATAAACTTCCTAATAAGGTTGTTGGAAAAACTCATAAAAAGGATAAGAACACTAAAAATCTTGATCAAGTACTCCCAGACTACTTTGTAGATGCTTTCAGATTTGCACAAGAGAATGGCGCTCATATCCTCACAGACGATACATTGTTTGTGCAAGCTTACAGCATTCTAGAAAAATCATTAACACCAAAACTTTTTTCATCACTCAGCGTGATAAGACTTCTTGCTGAGAACAATAAAATTACCTGGGAAGAATATCTAAAATATTTTTCGTTACTATCCCACTATCGTTACCATTTATTACCATTTAGCGTAAATGATATTATACAAGCAATTCTGCCTACTACACCCGGAGGACTGATAACTCCAACTTCTAAAAATCTAACTTTTTTTAATCTTAAACTTACACTATCACTCGAATATGGTGTGAATGACAAAGTAGTCTTTAATATTTTATTGAGCGTTTTTATTAAACTTCTATTAGATGATTCCGTGACATCTGAATTAGCCGAAGAAATTTTTAAACCACTCATTACAGGAGCTCTCTTGAACCGGGATAAAATATTGGCAAAAGCATTATTTCAAGGATGTCTTCAGCATATACAAAATACAAATTGGTTTGGCTTGAGAATTCATCAGAAATTAGAAATTCTTAAAAATCAATTAATTAGATTTTCATCGGAAACATATCCTATTATCATAGAAAAACCGTCATTAATTTTGCCTAATTTACCAACTTTATAAAGCAATCATTTGCGAACTGAAGACTTATAAAATAAGTATTCTGATAGTATCTTCCTGAAAGCACTAACGCCCGTCGGAATTCTGCGTTACCATTTAACCAATCAGAAAATTTTTAAATGATCCTAAATAGCCATATGATTGAACAATCCTTCGATGAACTATCACGACACCCCGACTTTCAAGTTTTAAAGCGGGTGCCTATGCAACTTAAAGAACGTGCAGCTCAACCTTCATCCAAAGTATTTATGACAAGTATCATTGATTTGGAAACAATGGGGATGGATGCAACCCAAGATGAAATCATTGAAATAGGTATGCTTTCATTTTCATTTTCCAATGAAGACGGAATTCTAGGAATTAAACATACTTATAATGAACTGAATGCCCCAGGCAAACCAATACCCCCTGAAATTACAAAAATTACAGGTATTCGTAACGAAGATGTAATTGGCAAGACAATTAATTGGAACTTTGTTTTGCAAGTGCTAAAAGAAAGCCATTTAATAATATGTCATAATGCTGGATTTGATCGTAACTTTTTAGAATTGCAAACGCCTCAGGATATCCAGAAACAAATTATCACCCTCCCCTTCGGCTGCACCATAAAAGATATCGATTGGAAAGAGCGGGACTATGAAAGCTCAAAGCTTGATTATCTGAATTGGAAATTGGGATATTTTTATGATGGACATAGAGCGATTAACGACTGCTGGGCTACTCTGAATCTACTTCTTCAAGAACAAGGCGCTTTCGATGAGCTAAAAAATAGAGTCCGTAAGAGGCAAACTCTTATTTGCGCTGAAAATGCCCCTTTTGACAAAAAGGATTTGTTAAAAAATCGACTTTATCGTTGGTCTGATGGCACAGGAAAACTTCCAAAAAGTTGGTGGACGATAGTAGATAACGATGTGTTAGCCGATGAAAAAGCTTGGCTTGATGCCGACATTTATAGACAAGAAAACAAAAGCCATACTCTTCCTCAAAGCGAAATTACTGCTCGGAATCGTTATTCCTTTAGATCTGACGTAATTAAGTAATAAATTAGCGGGTCTTATGCTTGGGTTGAAAGTTTGCTATTTGGATTGGATGTGTAAATTTTTCAACCATTTTATTATCAGCTATCTTTCACAAAATAGATCTTCTTTCAATCCTGACCAAATATTTACATCAAATAAAAACTCTTGTAAGGTCACCTTCATTTAGATTTATAAGAATTAGCATGACTCACATCAAAAATTATTTACCTAATAGCGAAGAAGAATTGAACCAAGCTTTTATCCAAACAATGATTGATGCCACTCCTTTTAAGATTGGTGATAGCGTAAAAATTTCAGAACAGAGTACCGATGAAAAATGGGTGATTACTGATTCGGACGGTGAACCAGCCGCTTTATTAGAAAATGATACATTTCATACTATTGCTCTAATTAGAGACATTCACTTCTATTATTGCTAAGAGTACACATGACTAATAGCCATGGTGAATAATAATGAGTGTTTATGTGTTCAATACAGAAGCAATACAAAGTTTGTCCTCTGTAATTTGTTTTCATACAGGTAAAGAGCTGCTACCCCCTCTGATGTTACAAATCACCTTTCGTAATTTTTTTCTAAAGGACTATGATGCCTGGGATAGAAGCGCAGACGGTGAAATTTCAATTGAAAAAATTGTTGATACTTTGACTCAAAACCTTTTGAGCTATGAGAAATTTCCCTTCATTGCTCAACTGGATATCCGTTGTCGCTGCTATGATTATCTAAGAACTAATAACTTATTACGCTATCCTAATGTCATCCCCTTTCAATCTGTTCCTTATCGCATGCCATCTTTTTCAAAAGACTGGCCTAATCAAATGGCAACAATAATTCCCTTTCCCCCATTGATTTGATTCGTAAGACTACAACTCGCTAATAACATCAGTGAAAGTCATTTGGGAAAAATTTTAATGAATACATTGAAGAAACAGGATTGTACTTTCGATGATATTCTTCATGATCACAGTACTCCATTATTGACTGATTAAACTAGATTGGTGTTTTATATGACAAATACTATCTAATTCATTTTGATCTAAGTTTAATTCAAGTTGAATACCCTCATGAATTCTTTCTTGTTTCAATTTAATTCCTATACCTAACAATCTTACCGGGATACGTTTTCTCAAAAAACCTTCGTGTATCAGTTGGCATAAAATATTTAAATCAAGACTGCCATGGACACATTCCACCGTGGTTTGCTGAAAATCATTAAATTTTAATTTAACAAAAAGAGTGTGTATTGAAGACAATGTTCCCGCACGCTTAATTCGCGCCTCAAGACGTACCATTAATTCAGGTAAAGCAGCAAAGCAGGCTTCCACATCCGGTAAGTCCTGCAAATAAGTTTCTTCAACACTAATGGATTTGCGAATGCGCTCAGGATTAACAGGACGCTCATCGACTCCGCGCGCTAAATCATAAAGTCGCTGCCCCATTACACCAAATTCATTGGTTAAATACTCCATGGAATAATGGTGTAAATCACCACATGTTTTAATATTTAACGTTTTTAGTTTTTCCTCCATTTTAGGACCGACCCCAAATAATTTGCGTACCGGTAAATCGAGCATAAATGCCGCAATTTCCTCGGGTCGAATTACCTTCTGTCCATTAGGTTTATGCCAATCACTGGCAATTTTTGCCAAACTCTTGTTCGGGGCAATTCCGGCACTCGCGGTCAATTGTCGTGTCTGATAAATTCGCGCGCGCAATTCTTGTGCCATCCACGTAGCGCTTCCTTTGCAATTAGAAGAATCTGTTACATCAAGATAAGCTTCATCCAAGGATAAAGGTTCAATAAGATCGGTATACTCTTCAAATAAAGCTCTAATGTACTGACTTTCGTTTCGATAAACCTCCATGCGTACAGGGCGCAAGACGAGGTGATGACACAATTTTAAGGCTTGAGCTGTGGACATGGCTGAGCGTACACCAAAGGCTCGTGCAGCATAATTGCACGTGGCAATAACCCCTCTTCGGTCAGCCGCCCCTCCTACGGCGATGGGTTTATTCGCAAGCTCAGGAAAATCACGCATTTCGATTGCAGCATAAAAACAATCCATATCAATATGAATGATTTTTCGTGTTGGAATCCTCTTTAGTTCATTCATGATAGAACCTTTCAATACAAGCGAACTTGAGGAACCTCAGACCATCGCGTGGTGTAAGCAGGTGATTTAAGCTCAGCGCGCATTGCCCAGGGTTTGGAATATCCTTCAGCTGCCAGTCGAATCGTGCTTCTTCCATACTTTTGATTGATTTGATCAAACACACTCATTAGTTGTTCCGTATGATGTAATTGCGCATCACTTGGCTGATGAAACATATCAATCTGTCGTGGGTTTTTAGGAATTAAATCCTCAAGACAAACCCCCGCTTTTTTATAGTAATATCCTGGTTTATAAATACGTTGCAGACATCGTTTGGCAATTTTGGTAATGAGGCGCAAATCATCAGTTGCATTAACAAAACGAAATTCCATGGCCTGAAAGTGTTGTGCCAAATCCTCCCGAAACCGATTAGTATGTACAAAAACATACATGCGCTGAGCTACCAAGTGCTGGTAGCGCATTTTTTCAACGGCGCGGGCACAATGGCTACTCACCGATTCGGCAATAGAGGCGTATCGGGTTTGCATCTGCCCAAAACTTTTTGACGACATGATACTTTGTTTTGCCTCAACTTCTTCTAAACCATTACAGGAGATTCCTTGAAGCTCCATGGCCGTACGCATTAACACGACATTAAAACTCTTCTTCAAAAGATGAGTATTGGTCATTGCCAAATCATAGGCCGTATGAATACCCCGCGATATTAATTTATTTTCCCATTGCCGCCCTACTCCCCACACATCCCCTACTCCAATTTGCTTTAACAATTGCTCACGGTTTGACGTGATATTAAATACTGGAATCTTAAAGACCTTTTTACATAAATGATTCGCCACTTTAGCCAGGGTTTTGGTGGCTCCAATACCTATAGAAGTAGGTATTCCTGTATGTTGTAGAATTATCTTCTGTAATTGTTCACAAAAGGAATCATGGCACTCAATAGGTAAGCTACTTAAATCAAGAAAAGCTTCATCAATCGAGTAGATTTCCACGTGGGGCCAGTTTTCCTCAATAGTACACATCACCCGATGACTCATGTTGCCATAAAGCGTATAATTTGAAGAAAAAGCCTTCACTCCATGCTGTTTGCATAAATTTTTAATTTTAAAATAAGGTTCACCCATCGTAATGCCTAAGGCTTTGGCCTCATTCGAGCGCGCAATGCAACAACCATCGTTATTGGATAACACCACTATGGGGATATCCTTTAAATCAGGACGAAACAAACGTTCGCAACTGGCGTAAAAATTATTGCAATCGACAAGGGCAAACATATTAGACAAGCTCATGAAGGACTAAAGTGACCACACCCCAAATCACCATCTCACACTCTTGGGTAATATCAATGGGTTTAAATTTGGGATTGGCAGGAAGTAATTGCACCTGACTGCCCTTTTTTGAAAGGCGTTTCACCGTGAGTTCGCCATTCACAGCTGCAATTACAATACGTCCATCAGAGGGCTCTATGCTTCTGTCGACTAACAGCCAATCACCTGAAAAAATACCAGCCTCCACCATCGAATCTCCTGTGGCTTGCAAAACAAACGTGGAGGAAGGATGTTTAATGAATTTGGTATTTAAATCGAGATATCCTTCAATGTAATCGTCCGCAGGAGATGGGAATCCTGCTTGCACTTTACTTGCAAATATTGGTAATTGGTTCGCTGCGCGATTCTTTAATTGTTCTAATTCGGCAAGCGTGGCTACCGGAAGACGAACTGCTTTGGTCGGCTCACCTCTAGGACGCCCTGCCCCTGCCCTTTTTCCGCCTCGTGGTGACATGATGACTCTTTTTTTTGATTTACGTACAAATATCATAGACAAGGAAAAATAAGCTGTAAATCCCACATCAAGGCAACATGAGCTGAAATCACCATTAAGTCTTCGAGAATATTAAGAATTTTTTTTTAAAACTTTTTATTTAGCTAAGGGCTCCATCGCCCAGGGATGGTCAAAATCAGCCTTATTCACTAAAGTAGAAACCCGATATCCTTCCAAAT
Source organism: Legionella bozemanae (assembly GCF_001648595.1). Taxonomy (GTDB): domain Bacteria; phylum Pseudomonadota; class Gammaproteobacteria; order Legionellales; family Legionellaceae; genus Legionella; species Legionella bozemanae. The sequence continues at coordinate 10,861 of NZ_LBAW01000038.1, forward strand.
CATCATAAGGATAAGGTTTCATTAATGCCAATAGTTGTGCTTTATCACATTGCGTGTTATCAAGCCAAATGGCTTGAGCCTCTTCATCTAAAATAACAGGCATCCGATGATGCACTGGCAGCATTAATGGGTTGGCATCGGTGGTAATCAAACAACAGGAATGTATTACTTCTTCTTCATTCTGCCAGGTATCCCAAAGAGCGGCTACAGCCAATAAGTCACGATTTCTTTTTTGAAAAAAATAAGGTTGTTTGATACTGCCCTCCTGGTGCCATTCATAAAAACCACTCATAGGCATTAAACACCGTTTGGATTTCATCGCCTGCCGAAATGCCGGTTTTTCAAAAAGGGTTTCGGCACGTGCATTAATGAGACTTCCTATCTTTTTTCGCTCTGTAGTCCAAGAAGGAATTAGTCCCCAGCGCAATAATACACTTTGAATTTCATGAGCATCGGTTTCTACAAGACACACCACCTCAGCTCCTGGAGCAATATTAAAGCGTGGAGTAATTTCAATCGAATTGGATAAATGAAATTGGTATTTCAACTTGTCATAAGAAGCGACATAAGCAAATCGACCACACATGATTTCGTCCATTTAAGAAGTTTTATCAGTATAGTCCTTAATTCTGATTCATGAGAAAAGTCTCATAAACTACTCGTGAAAAATGTATCACGTACTTTGGTTCAGTGGATATTTGAAACAAGAACACCTTTTTCAAAATAATCTAGTAAATAGAGGAAAAAATTTTTGATTATTTTTTATACAACCAATCTTCTCATCACAGGAAGATATCAATGCCACAACAAGAAAAACCACCAAAGTGATTTTTCTTATCGAGAAGTCATCCTAAGCGATGTATTTTCTTGCCAATTGATAATGTAAGGATTTTCATATCCTTCAATTGCAGCAACGTGCAATGCCCATTGTTTTTCCCAGGAACTTGGAGGAAATGTTTTATTCCAGCCCATAAACAATTGTCTTTGCGAGGAACTTAAGGATAATCCGTAATGTTCGGCCATAAATAAATAAGCGCGTGCCACAACTCCTTTGGCAGAATCAGGTGGTTCGGCGCGTCGCAATTTTTTATCAATTTTCATCGTACACCCCAGATAATCGGGTTGTTCAGGCAACACGCTAAACCGATAGTTCGAACGGGCTTGATTCACCACCCCTACTTCCGGCCACAAGTTATAAAGTTCCGCTTCCACATGGCGAAATTGTTCATCGATTTTTTCACAACATCGTCGCCCTTTATAGGGTTTTCCATGTTTGTCCTCACACAGGAGTTCACGCCAACATGCAAATTGCTGCCCAAAATGTTCAGCAGCCATAATATGCTCCCACTCAATTCGATGTGCACGTTTGATGGAATCTGCGGCTTGCATGCCACAACTGGATAAATTGACTTCTTTATCTTCATAACTGCATTGGCAATATATGGTTTGTGGGTGTTTCTGAAATAATTGTGCTGCAATTTTCTTAGATTGTGAAAAGGAGCCTGGAGATTGAGCATAACTTAGAGAGATACAGCATAGTAACAATAAGTGTCGAAGCATAAAATTCCATGAAAAAACAAATAGGTGTCATTATAAAATGGTTCCTTGTTTTTTCTATATAAAAAGTATTTCGGATGAGGACATCGAATAATAAGCTTCGAATGCATTTATATTCTAAAGTAGCTTTCTTTCCTATTAGAAATATCAGTATCTTAAAATAGGTTAAGCATGATTCAGGCTAGCATACACCACAATACCACCTATTTTTTTTGTATTGAGATCCCTCAATAATTGCTTGAATCCTGAATACAGAATATCCCAAGCGCGTTGACCAAATTGCTGCGCAACCTGCTCGCGCTTTTGTTCAAACGAGTGTAATAAAAGCGTATACCAACGAATAAAGTACTCAGTTAGATCAACACTTTCATTAAATCTCCATCCAGTGGCAGAGAGCTGCTTTTTTAACTCGGGTAAATAAATTGGATTAAAATGAGAGGCTGTTTTTGACCATGGAAAGGGGCTTTGAATTGGTGTCACATCGGGTCTTGAGTAATCAAATAAAACGAGCCTCCCATGGGAATCTGAAAGCTGTGATAATTTTTTTAACGCAATTTCTTGAGATGTAAAACAAAAAAAGGCACTGAAACTATAGATACATTGAAATGATTTATGAGGAACCGTAGTGCTCTTCAATATATCATCGCATATAAATTGAACATCAGGATAGCTCGTCTTTGCGCGATCAATAAGATCACTATCGATATCAACGCCTGTAACTGTACCCCATCCTTTTTTTTGTACATAATGAGCAGTTCCACCTAATCCACATCCGACATCCAGTACGCGTGCTTCACTGTTTTTAGCAATAGGTGACAAGGAAAGCTCGATTGCCTCAATTTCTCCAGGATGTGCAAAATCGCCCTCTCTTAGCATTGCTAATATCTGTTTCGTATATTCCATTTTGCAACCTCACTGTTATCCCACAGAGTTATCAACAGAAAATGTGAATAACTCTTGTATTTGATCTTAAATTATCCAATTTACTATTTTTTAGTATGCTCATGCACAAAGTTTTGTATTAGTCAAAAGATGTTGCTGCTCACTTTCTTGCTCAATAAGCGTTTGTTGATGCCATAGATATTCCAATTCAAGTCTTAAGCTCTGAATCTGTTCTCGAATCTTGAATATAACTTCTTCATTAGATTGTTGATAAATACTTTGAGTCAATTTATCAATTAAGCAGCTTTTTTCATACATTTGAGATTCAATTTGAATCAACCGATCTTCTTTTTCATCATAGTTCATACTATAGATTAGATTGATTTCATCATCTTTTTCCTGTTGCCATTGTTGTTCAAGTAATTCATGTTTGTCTTTAAAAGACTGTCCCAAATAGAAATGTTTATAAAAACCTTTAGGAGTTCGCCATTGATTGGTACGTATCATTTTAGAGAGAATATTATTTCGATGTTTAAAGCACTCTACTTGAGGTAAGTAAAAATCTCTGTTCAATAGTGCAAATAGATATTCAGCAACCATCTGTTTCGGAGATGAAAATTGTTTGTGATGTTTATAGGTTAAATTAAAAAAAGTACCTAGGATAAGTTTTTTTATTTCATTGGGTATTTCTTCTTTGATGTCACCATAAAGTAATTTTTGTATCGATTCGATTTGTTGATTGAGTCGTTGAACGGTTTCATTATCCACAGAGCAGGTTAATTTTTTAAAAATAATATTATTTTTAAAAGATGATACATAAAGATCACTTATATATAATCCCCTCATTTTGAGGGGATCGAACCCCTCACTTTTATCTAACTTAGTACATTCCGTTTTAAAATTATTCTGGTTTTCCTTGTTATCCTGATAAGAATCATTTTGGTTATTGTGAATATCTGTTGTGTCTGACGACGGTATGTTGGGCACTTGTTCAGAAGGTTTGATCAGTACAAGTAGTTTTTCGGTAATATGAATGTAAGCTCCTTTCTTTACTTCAAATTCACCTTGCTCTTTGGTTCGACTATAGAGTGCCTGTCGCCGTTCAATAAACCCTTCATCATGTAATTCTTTGATGTATCGTTCTAGGGTACTTTTAGGAATTCCCGTGTCTTCAACGATTTGAGAATAGGGTTTCATAAACCATTTTTTTTCAGAGTTTTTTAATTTGTATGTGCTGGTTTGCCAACCGAGAAGTATGTAGTCTACCAGTTGCGCTTTTCGGACAGATGGAATTACTTTAATGAGATTTTTAAATCTCACGTGAAAAATTGAACAAAGGTTCCCCATAGATAATATCCTTATCTTATTGTTTTTTTTAGGGAACGAAGCTAAAATGGTTCTTGGTTAAGTAAGAGTGGCGTTATGTTACTCTTCGCTATTTGACTTCGTTCTAAGCTAAATATCTTTAAGTTATGAAGAGTTGGCGCTCTTCATAACTGATGTTCAAAGTTCTATAATGTCGTATAAATAAATAATCTTCATGATTTTCTCCTCTCTTTTTAACCGAAGTTATCTTTTCTTAATTCTCTAGTCAATATCCTTTTTATACGGTAACCATATGATTTAATAAGTTAATTTCATTTGATTGGTTCACAAATGGTTCACAAATAATTACTTGAAATGGTTCACAAACGGTACACTTGGGTGTGACATTCTTGTAATCGTGTAGATTATTTTTATATTTAAATACGGTTCACAAATGGTTCACATTAATCTTGTTGGTGCATCATTAACGGTTCACAAATGGTTCACCAATGGTACACAAACGGTTCACTAATATTTGAGCTAAAAGATTAATTGGTTCACAAACGGTTCACTTAAATTTTGAACTGACTAATGTAATTGTTAATTATGGTTCACAAATGGTTCACAAATGAATAAATGTGTATATTTTAACGGTTCATAAACGGTACACGAACGGTTCACAAACGGTTCACTGAGGGTTTTTGTTAATTTTCTGCTAATGGTTCACAAATGGTTCAATTATTTGAAATTAGACACGATTCATAATTAAGTTAAGTTATCGGGTTTTAATGGTTCACAATTAGTTCACAAAGATATTTAATGAATGGTTCACAATTAGTTCACAAAAAATGTAAAAATAAAATATCAAAAAAAATTAGATTTTTTTATATTTAATCATTGACCTGAAATAAGCAGTATGTAATTGTATGTATAATAATTAAATATAAATAAAAACATACAAGGCATGAATAATGGAACAATTAACCTGGACTAATTCAGATATTCGTAAATTATTCAAAATGGATAATAGGTTTAAATCTATTCAAACATTATACAATGCTGAAGATAGAGGTGAAATACCAATTGCTGAAAGGGAGCCGAGAGGGAAGGTTTCAACTAGACTTTGGAAACTAGAACAACTTCCAGAAATAGGAAAACGTTTTGGATTTTTAAAAACTCCACTAGAGCAAAAAATATTATGTACATATATGCAAAAAGGCGGGGTATATAAAACAACAACAAGTTACAATCGCGCTCGAACTTTAGCATTGAATGGCATGAAAGTATTATTAATAGGGTTAGATCCAGAATGTTCTGTAACTGATATCATAATTCCTCAACAAGAACTTAATAGACTTGATGATTTTGAACAAGGGATAGGTTTGTTTCATTATTTTGTTGAGGGAGCCCCTTTAAAAGATATTATTCGTCCAACATCTCTTCCAACCCTTGACTTCATTCCAGAAACTCATGATCTAGTAAAATTAAATAAATGGATGACGCACGAAAAACGTCGTGAGTATATTTTTCAAGATAAGCTAATACATTCTTTATCTGATTATGATGTAGTAATTTTCGATAATAGTCCCACATGGAATCATTTAGTAGAAAACTCTATATTGGTTTCATCAGCCGTAATTATGCCATTGGGCTGTAGCTTACTTGCATATAACGCATCCGCTACCAACATGCAAAATATATGGGATTTTCAAGAGGTAATGAAATTAACAAATCAAAAGTTGATAATGTTTAGTACGGCATTGGAGAGAAGCTCGTTGAGTCAACAGATAAACGCAACTTATCTAACACGATATGTGGATTATATGATAACAACTCCCATAAGAAAGTCTGTGAAATGGGAAGAGGCCTTAATGTCAAAGCAAACCATATTAGAGTACGCGCTGGGATCGCCTCAAGCTGAAGAGTATTACCATCTTATAACTGAAGAATGGGCTCGAATAAATGGAAGTAGAGAAAAATTTGTTGATCTAATATTAACTAATGAGCTTGAGGTTGTTTAATGGCAATCAAAAAGGGAGCTTTTGAGTTATATACTCAAGAAAGAAAACTACCGGATAAGAAACCAGGTAATTCTGGAAAGAAAAGTCATTTTTTTGATGATGTAAATGCAGAAATCGGTTCACAATCGGTTCACGATCGGTTCACAACAGATAAGAAAGATCAAATAAATATACATGAGGATAAACTTAACTCTCAGCCTGCAAGAAAAGAAGATCCAATATCCGACACATTTAGCCACGAAATCGATTTAACTATAGATAATAATGGATTAAATGAGCCTTCTATAAAAAAATCTAAAAATGGAAACAATAGTTCACAAACGGTTCACAAACGGTTCACACTTGATGAAGTAGAAACTAAATCAATTATAAATGTAGAAAATAGCTTCCATAATAATGCTCAGCAAATAGGTGGTGAGAAAAAGTTAACACCTAGCTTTTCAAAAATTATTGGTAATCAGCGTGAAATTGTTATAGCTCTTTATAAGAATATGAGAATTAATAAATCAGACACAACTGAAGAGCTTACATTAGAAGTGATTTCAAATTTAACAGGAGTTAACCTAAAATCATTAAAAAATACGCTTTTTAGATTAACTAGCTCTGGAGTCATTATTCGAGCAGATCAAAAAGTTGGGCGAGGTGGCTGGGTAAAATATCAAATTAGCGAATCTATAATTAGTGAAATACAACAAATTGATTTCCTAACATTTTCAAAGATCAAGAAATAGTGATATTGGAAATAATTCATTATCATGAATGTGATTTTAAAAAGTTAAAGTTTTGCAAATAACGTTGACCGATTATCTAAATCAGAACTTTTCATTAATTTAGGGTTTGGCTTAGCGGCTATAACTTGTAAGCACCAAAAACTAACAGGTATGAAATCCTCATGCAAACAATTTGCTTCCTTTAGATATTCAGTCACAAAGTCATTCAAAAATTCAGATTTTCTATTTTCAGGAATTTGTTTTATCTGAGATCCAGCAGCAATAAAAAAGTCTTTAAGCTGTTCTTTTGATTTAAAAGAGTAAGTCATTTCTTCTTCTGATAAATCAACTATTTCTAATCCTGTTTTAACAATCATTTCTTTGTAATCATATGGATCGAAAAAAGAACGAGGACTTATAAAATCAATAAAATAATCTTTCCATTTAACGCTTGAGCAAATTTTATCTAGCACCAGATGATATAACGATTTTTTATGCGATAAAAGAAGAGCTATTTGAGCACCATATGCTGCTGACTTGGCTATCCCCAATAGAGCATTTTGTTGATCTTTAATCCAATGTAAGCAATTAAAAGAAATAACAACATCGAATTGTTCTCTAAAAATGTTTTTACTACCATCCATGACTAAAAAACGTAGGTTATATTGGTCTATATATTTTTTAGAAGCAAACTCAATCATTTGTTCGGAGATGTCGGTGCCAAATACACAACCTTCACGAACAATTTGAGCAATTTCATTTGTAATAACTCCGTCACCACATCCAATATCTAATACTCTGGATTTACTATCAAATGAAATTTTACTTAGCAATTTCATAGCAAAATTGTATTGTAGTGCATTATTTTTACTATATTTATTAGGATTTCGAAATATGTGACCAATCATAGAAAATCAATTTTTTAAACCATACAATATTTTACAAAATATTGTGAGATATAGAAACAGAGATTAGGTACTTATGATACAATCTAAGCTGGAGTTCATTAGTACAAGGGATTAGAATAATAAGATGTCAGTGTTAAATATAATTTCATCTATTGTAAAGGAAATAAAGTCTCCAGCTTTTAAAATAGAATCATATGATGAAGATTCAGAAACAGGATTAATTTTCTTTTGGGTTAAAATAGAGAGCAAGAGTGTACATCCTGTAAAAAAAGATCCTATTGAATTACTCAGGGAAGCTAGGTCTAAAAATTGTTTTTCAGAAAAGGACTATGATTGGATTATTGATGTAATGCTTGAAAACCAAAAAAGACTTATAGAAAATAAATTTAAAAAAAATTACTCTATCATAAAGCATCAGTTCTCTGAACAACTTGAAGAGCCTCTAGTTGTTTACAAAGATTTAAATAATAAAATTTATATAAAACCTGCGAAAGAAATTTATTCAAGCATAGAGAAACTAAGGAAATTTAACTCAGAAGATAGTGCTTGTATAGGTAATATTGTTGGTGGTCATGAAGCTGAGCAAGAATATAGACTGCGCAATAAAAGCAAAAATAGTAACGTGATTAAGTTCGATACCTCGCTCTTATCTGGTTAATAGGAATAATATTCCTATCTGGAATAGTAACTTCTTTTTGGATATGTTTTTTTACTAAACTTACTAGATAGGCATTAGGAATACAAATTATAAATGAGTATGCCATTTTTAGGATGTAATCTGAAATAATAATATTTGTTGTATCTATTAGACTTGCTGTGCTAAGCATATGAAAAGTAATTAGATTAGTAGATATTGTGAAAAGTAACTCTCCTACAGCCGTGGCTCCTAGACTTCTCCTAAAAAAGCCTGTTCCAAACCACTTTATTCCCCATTTATCCAGTACATAAGTATTTGCAAAAAAACCAATTGCTAAAGAAATAGAGTCAGCAATAGCAATATGAATAAAACCCGTCGTTAAAATAGGATATAAATCCTGATTTTGCCAATGAGAAGGTGATGGCAAAACTGCTAAAGCATGGGTAATGAAGCTAAACATAAACTCACAAATGATTATCGCGACAATCATTAAATATGAGATTTTTGCCCCAAGCAGTTCGGTTATTGAGTCATTAATCGGGAAAAGCAAAGGAAAAACAAATACGGAAGAACATAAAATTCTACCATATATATCAACTGTCTTATATCCCATAACAAATGAACAAAAGAAGATTGTAGCATACAGCATACCTATTAGAACTAAGTATGTACCTCTATCAATATTAATAAAATAAGATGCTATTTTATTGAAAAACAGATTTTTCAAAACATTCCACTTGTCTTTTTCATTTTTTAAAATCATAAATTACATCATCATAATTTCTATTTGAACTAGGGGTGCCAAAATCAAATAGATTAGTTCTATAGTGAACTATAACTCCAATAAAAAAATAATTTTTTAAATTAATTTTCTTTAATTCGACAGGGAAATTTGAATTTAATACTTTTAAATAAAAATCATCTCCATCAGAAATAATTTGCCTAATTATCGGCTTTTCATTTTTGCTTTTTATAAGTAATACAAAATCTTTATTAGTAATTTTACGTTCTGGATCAACGATAACAATGGAATTTACCAAAATGAAAGGCTCCATCATGTTATCTTGAGATAAAGTTGCAAAGCATTTGCTACTCAAAGGGAAATCAATAGGAACACTATCAATTTCAAGGTTTCTATCTTGGGAAGAATCTAAAAAGCAAAATATATCCATAGGTTTAATAAATGGAATTTGTTTGCATCCAATGGGATCTTCTCCGATTAATTGACTTACCGTGACTTGGAAAAAAGAAGATAACTTTTTTAGAACATCTATAGTAGGGTTTCCACCTTTATCTTTCAACAATCTATAGATAGTACTAGACGGCACACCTGTAAGTCGCTCTAACTCCAGAGCGTTAAGGTTATATTTTTTTAATAATTCAGATAATACATCACCAATTGACATAATTCGCCATATATAGTAAATTTCCCATATATGGTGAATTCGCTATATATGGAAAAAGTTAATTAACCGAAAGTTTAAACAATTTTGTTATAAGAATAAACCTCAAAGATTGTAAATAATGGTTTTGATTTGAGTAGCAACTGATGGTTTATCAATAAAAATCGTTTGAAAAATAATAAGATTTTTACAGGAGTAAAAATTGGAATCGAAAAGCAATAATAAAAAATATCCAAAAGTTTATATTTCTTTCCAGCTTTCAGAGGAGGCTAATAAGCTTTTATCCGAATCTTGTATGAGATCTGGAAGAAAAAAGATTCCAGAAGCGGCATTACGACTTGAAGATCACCTCATACGATATCGCTCTATCTCCGAATTAAATCAAACCATTCCAAACCAACTAGAAGCAATGGACGCAGATCATGGCAGTACTTCGAATTCATAAAAAACAACAAAACTTTGTAATTCTCGATAAGACGTGTCTGAATGATGACTCCTTATCATGGGGGGCTAAAGGACTACATGCCTATCTGATGTCATTACCTGATGATTGGAAGGTGCGGGTTTCTGATTTAAGAGAAAGGGCTACAAATGGAAGGGATGCGGTTCGAGGATTCCTTGGCGAATTAGAACAAGCCGGCTATATTCAAAAATCTGCTTGCCGAGATGATGCAAGTGGTCGTTTTGGTGGGATTGAGTACTTTGTTTTAGAAATTCCAGAGTGCCAAAATCACGATAGAATCCCAGAGCCTGAAAAGCCGTCTTCGGTAAAAAATGAGCAAACAACACCGAGCCCTGAAAACCCGTCTCCGGTAAGCCCGGCGACTGGAAATCCGACGCCGGAAAATCCGACACTAATAAATATTAATAGAATAAGTAATAAGAAACTAAATAATAAAACAGCAGCAGCAAGCAATAGTGCTCCGGGTAAAGCAACGACTATTCACGCTCAACCACAAGCTGCTGCTGTTCTTTTTTCTCAATCATCAAATCATGAAGAGAAACCATTTGCTAAAGTCGTTAAGGAACAACCTCCAGTTGATCGCTTATCGCAAGAGGATGCATTGATTGGCACTGAACTTACTCAAGCCCAGAAACACCGTGTAACCAGCCTGGTTAAAAGCCTCAACTCTCCG
>NZ_LBAW01000039.1 GCF_001648595.1 Legionella bozemanae
CCCCCACTACAGTCTTTCTTTGAATTTTGTGGGGATCGTACAGGCATAAAGCGCAGTACGTCGGGGGTTACATTTCGCGTGGATCGCTCAAGACTTGTTCGCGGGCTTGTCAACAGGATCCAGTGTTCTAGGCAGATATTTGGATCCCGCGGACAAAGCCACGGGACGTAGGAATAAAGCGGTACTGGTTTTTCAGCGATGTTCGCTGCGCCCCAGGCTACCGTTTTACCTTATTCATGGGTCATGAGCTGCTCTTCACTTAAAGGCTGTAAAGCACTTGTTTTATCAAAATGAATCAACCCATCGAATTGATAAGGCAAATGTGTAAAAAAATAATGACTAAAACGTTCAGTCGCGGAAAGATAAACCACTCCTATAGCCCGTTGTAAGCGGGGAACATTTAAATAATGTTCCAACTTTTCGTTAGCTGATAAATTCAAGAAAAAATTCTTGTGCCTTAAATGATGAAATAATTCCTCATAGCTCCCTGGTATACCCGGTTGTACTTGCTTTTTCTCCCCAGGCCTTCCCCAATCGGATGCAGCCATGACAGTTCCTTCATAAGTAGAAAAACCAAGAGAATAAGAATGCTGGCCATATTGCTCACGTACTAATTGGCCCAAATTAAACTCATTACGCTCACCCATCTCCGTGGCACGTGAATCACCCACATGCGAATTATGCGCCCAAATAATAATTTTAGCAGGTTGATTAAATCGGGTTTCCAAATGATCAGCGAGCACATTGAGTGTTTCCATCATATGGCTATCCCGGATATTCCATGTAGAAACCCTCCCCTCTAACATGGAGCGATAATAATTTTCTGCATTTTTTACCAAGCGAGCATTTTGAGTTGCAAAAAAATATGCGTCTTCGACAGCGATTCCATCGCGATGAAGGTACTCAAAAGCACGATGCTGTAGTTCAACTAATTGAGCTACTGCTTCATGAATACAGGCTTTTTTAACCCCAGCACTAATTAGATAACCATACATTTGCGGATCCTGATTCAAATGATCAAAGCAGGCATAGCGCTGAGCGGCACGTTGCGCCGCTTCAGGATCGATTTTATTTAAGAAATCAATTACTGCTTGCATGGAAGAGTTTAAACTGTATAAATCAAGGCCGTAAAATCCAATCTTTTGTGTTGCAGGTAAGTTATCATTGTATTGACGCAACCAACTAAGGAAAGGAGGAAGTGTTGAATTGCGCCACATCCAGACAGGAAATCGCTGAAAACCATCTAGGGCGTGCTCATTGTCAGTTACCTTGCCCTCCCCTTGTAAATAACGATGAACACGATGCGCATCAGGCCAATCCCCTTCAATTGCAATAGCCATAAATCCATGCTCTTTAATAAGACGTTGCGATATTTCGATGCGTGTTTGATAAAATTCGTGGGTTCCATGAGTTGCTTCGCCAATCATCACAAATCGAGAACTCCCCATTTGTTTGAGTACTACATCATAATCTTCATCATGAGATTTAAGTGAAACGATTGCGCCGTTGAGTTCATTTATTAATTTTTGCAAAGCATCCTTATTCATAAAAAGCCTCCTTGCTCACAAAACATTATCCAGTGCAATACTGGTCAAACCATTTTTTGGCTAAGTCTGAGACCTCATGTAATTTTCCAGGCTCCTCAAATAAATGAGTTGCTCCAGGAACTATTTCCAAATGTGTGGTACAACTCATTTGCGATATCGCTTGCTGATTGAGCCCAATCACCACTTCATCATCACCACCCACAATAAGTAACGTAGGCGTCTTGACCTGCGGCAAATAGTTTCCAGCCAAATCCGGCCTGCCACCACGCGATACAATCGCATTGACTAACTTAGGTTCCTGCGCCGCCGCTACAAGCGCGGCGCCGCCGCCAGTACTCGACCCAAACAAACCGATTGGAAAATGGAATTCTGCAAACTCCTTTGTACACCAATGAATTACATCAACAAGTCGAGAAGCTAATAAATGAATATCAAAACGATATTCGCGAGTGACATTATCAATAACATCTTCTTGGGAAGTAAGGAGATCGAAGAGCAATGTAGCATATTTCCCTTCATTCAGGGTGCTTGCCACATATTGATTGCGGCTGCTGAATCGACTGCTCCCACTTCCATGCACGAAAACTACCATTCCTTTAGCTTTTTCAGGTATCAATAAAAAACCGTTGAGATAAACATTTTTACTGGGGATAGATACGGGATGTTCAATGTCTGGTGTATAAGTATTCATGGCATTCCTTTTTCCTGCTCCTATCATTCTTCCAAGTATAGACTTATTCTTGAAGTTATAGCTAAGTCTTAGTGCTATTACATAATTCGCATCACATGAGTTTGGAATTATTGCATAGTAAAAAAAGAGCCTATATGATTAGATCGCCTTTAAATCATATCGATTTGATGTTTGTAAATAGACCTTTTCCAAACTCGCTGAGAGGAGTGAAGTGCAAGGAGACGCGGAGCGAAGAACCGGAGTGTACACGCCAGTACATGAGGATTCGAGCACCTAATCGACGAAGCAACTCACCTCCTCAGTAGAGTTTGGAAAGAGGGCTAATGAATAACTTAGGGATAAGGAAATTACAATGGGCAAAAAGAATAAGCAGACACATGCAATTGAAGAAGGTGACAATTTTGGGATTCCTAAAGGATTAGTTGCTCAAAGAAGGGAGGAGCTACTTGCAGCAAAAGAGCGGTCTCGTTTGAGAGCGGCATCTCTTAATACAATTCCTTTTAATACAACACCTATTAACGCGCTACCTTTTAGTAAGGCATCCCTGACTCATCTTACCAAATCAAGGCCAAGAATTGAGCACAGGAACCCTTCACAACGCAAATCAAACTCATTATCGCATGATTTTTTTAAAAAAAATGAGCAAAAATCCTGCGAGTCAACAGATATAGGCTTGACTAAAGATTGGCTCAACGTGTTAAAGACAACAATAGGAAAGGCACAGACCGCTTATAAAAAATATTATGAACTGGGTATCAATACTCGCCAACCTAATGGCTGGCTTAGTTGGTTGCGTCACGGGCCTGATGGGCAAAAAAAAGCAGATTCGATTAAAACTAAAGCGGAAGCAAGTCAAAGCATTGATATAGTTCTGCAACAACTGGAGCAGTTTTTCGAGGATCCTGATACTCGATATGAAAACCACTCTTTTGCCTCTTATTTATTTGTAGAATTCAATCGCCTATTACAAGGTAATAAATATAAAGCCAAACTACAGGAAGAAACAATCTATGATAAAAATGACTGGTATAAAATTGTGGAACAACTCCGTCCATTAATGACGGAAGAAGAGTATGGGCATAGCTCAAACGAACTAAAATTATGACACTCAGTTTAAAAATAAGAGCAAATTACCCATGGATAATAGAAACTGGGCTTTAAACGCTCCCATTGATACCTTTTTCTTTGATTGTGACGGGACACTCTCCCTTATTGAAGGCATTAATGAGTTAGCAACAATGAATGGGGTTGCCCAACAAGTTCATCAAATTACTGAACGATGTATGGGACACACTGGCATGACCCCTAATGATTATCAGCAACGCTTGGCCTATGTTCAACCTACACGAGAACAAATAGAAGAACTGGCAGAACGCTATAAGCGCTCCATTGCTCCTGGAGCCCAAGAACTCTTTCAGTTATTGCATCATTTGAATAAAAAAATCTATATCATTTCAGCCGGGATTAAAATGGCTGTTGTTCCGTTTGCACAGGATTTAGGAGTTCCCCCAAGTAATGTGCTCGCAGTGGAAGTATATTTTGATGAACAAGGCAACTATCAAGAGTTTGATAGACAAAGCAACATGACTCAAGGCAATGGCAAAACAATAGAAATTGCCTCAATACTTAAACCAGGTGAACGATCCTTACTGGTAGGTGATGGAGTAAGCGACTGGGAAGCTCGAGAAACGGTTACACGCTTTATTGGTTTTGCTGGTTTAAACCCTAAGGAACAGGTAAAAAACAACTCCGAGTTTTATATCACCAATACCAGCTTTTACCCAATAATCCCTTTAGGATTAACTCAGAATGAGTTGAAACAATTGCCTTCACAATATTATGCTTGTTATGAACAAGGACTTACAGAGATTTATAATTCTGTTTTGATCAAGGGAGATGCCCATGTTCACCATTCAAATTCTTGATAATATATCACCTCAGAGTTTGAGTTTGTTTCACCCTGACGTTTATCAATTAGGTCTTAATCCCATTGAACCAGATGTCATTTTGGTGCGCTCCCATAAATTACATAATCATCCATTTTCAAACAACTTAAAAGCAGTAGCACGAGCAGGAACAGGTATTGATAATATTCCCATCGATGTGCTTACCAATATGGGTGTTCCAGTATTTTATGCACCTGGAGCAAATGCCAATGCAGTAAAAGAGTTGGTGATGGCAGCCATGATAATGGGCTATAGACATTTAGATGAAACCCGCTCCTTCATTACTGAATTGTCCAAAGAAGATAGCCAATTATTTAATCGAGAAATTGAAACAAAAAAAAATAAATTTGTTGGTCATGAAATTTCAGGTAAAACTTTAGGTGTGATAGGCTTGGGCAATATAGGCGTTAAAGTGGCTAATGCTGGATTAGCCTTAGGAATGAAAGTATTAGGTTTTGATACCAATATGACGCTGACGAATGCTCTAGCATTGATGCCTGGAGTTGAAAAAGTCATTGATATGAATGTATTGCTTGCCCACGCAGATATTATTACGCTGCATATTCCTTTAAATGCAACAACCAACCACTTAATCAATGAAGAAAATATTGCTCTAGTGAAACCCCATACTCTATTACTTAATTTTTCACGCGAACAAATAGTGAATGAAGCAGCTATTTTGCAACAATTAAATAATCAGCAAATCATGGGTTATATCACAGATTTTCCAACAATTAACTTGGCTGGACATCCTAACGTTTTGAGCTTTCCTCATTTGGGGGCAAGTACCCAGGAAGCAGAACAGACTGCAGCAGAAATGGTAATTCGCAATATTTGTAATTATCTAGAGCATGGAATCATTGAGTATTCTGTTAATTTTCCAAATATCTCTCTTTCTGCCACTCAAGTCCCTAATTGTTATCGTTTACTGGTTATTAACAAAAATATTCCGGGAACCATAGGCAAAATCACCCAGAACATATCAAAATTAAAATACAATATTGAACAAATGGAAAATAAATCACGCGGAATAATTGCCGTAAATCTTATTGATATATGCGGTCCTAAAGAATCATTACCCCAGCTTTGTGAGCAATTAAAACAGATCTCCAATATAATGGCTATGCGGCTGATTTCACCTCATCAAAAACAATAAGATCGTTTTTTTGAAAAATCCTATTTTCTTTACTACACTTTCAAATGTTATTCCCTTATTCGGATATTTTTACACTATTTTAATAAGGATTGCTGTGCATAATATCGAGTTACTCGCCATCCGCCATCAAAAAACAAATGGCATGGCAGTTTGTTTAAAACCAAGAATTCCTTACACTATTACCCCTTCGCTGGTGTATGAAATTCGTAAGCTGCAAAATAAAATAGCAGCGCAGTACTACAAAAAACCATGGGATGGAATTTATTATCTCCTTTGGTATTTGCATTCTGATACCGCACCATGGAAAGGCTTGGATTTTCATTTTATTCATGAAGCATTGCTAAATCGTCGTGAGCATGCAATAGAACACTATATTGAAAATTTATTTGAATTGCTTTTTATTAATTATGTGGGCTTTGGCCTTCCAATAATTAACTGCTCTATTGTAAACAGAAAACTAAGGGGAATTTCACAAGATTTTTTCTATCTAAATCAAATCAACTTCATCAAACGATACAAAGAGTTAAATTGCTTCAGTCATAATAAATTGCCTTTTAGTAAATTGAATTTTAATACTGAAATAAAAAAAACCTCATTTCCTTTTAAGATTTATACTCGCAATAATTTCTATGCCTTTGATTCCATTAATTTAAATTCAATGAAAAAAATTCTTAGCTCCTATCGGTATTCGCCTATATGCCTGCCTCAACAAAATGAAATAAAGCTTATTTTCAACCAAATAAGCCGGGAAACGATTGCAAAAATTTATCAATTGGCTTCAGAGAACATCAATTTAATTGAGCGTTTTGCCTTAATTCAGTCTGTAAACGGCTCACATCCCGACATCAAAAAGGTTTTGTAGCCTAGAAGCAGCCCGGCGTAAACCCGGTTTTTTAGATATAAATAAAAGCGTCTAAATCCCAGGTTGCGGCTTACATCCTCACCCAGTATCTTGAGGGATCATCAGATTTCCATATTCTTTCTTCCAACGCCCCGCGGCTTGTCCGCGCACTTAAAACACTAGACACCGCGAACAAAGCCGCGGGACGTTGGAAATACACTATATTCATTAAAAATGGCTTAATACATTAAGATTTCTAGTCAAAAAAACTGACACTATCTCAGGCTATCCCAAAAATTCGAACAACACATTCCATAGAATAAAAATAAGAGTAAGGGCTCACATTTCAAATACAATAGGGTATAATATGTAAAAATTTTATACAGAAAAGGGTAAATAGATGTTCGGCTTGAACGACAGAGTAGGAAAGTCTTTTTTTAAAACAGCAAAACCAGACGAGCTCTTCATTACCAGTCGTTTTTTTACCTTGCAAGGAGAAGGACCTTTTCGCGGCCATCCAGCCTATTTTATTCGTTTGGCCAAATGTAATTTAGCGTGTTCCTTTTGCGATACTTACTTTGATGCCGGTGAATGGAAAAGCTTTAACTCGTTACTCGAAGAAGCAGATAGCGTCATTGCTGCATTTTTTCAGGGCCGCAATCTTCCTACGCCTTCCTGGGCAAAAGGGCTGGCAAAAAAAATGGTCCTCGTTATTACAGGGGGAGAACCTTCATTACAACAAAATTTATCGGTATTTTTAGAAGAAGCCAAACCGTATTTCCAATACATCCAAATTGAATCGAATGGTATTTCCCTCCTACCTGACCTTCTGCAAAGCACAACACTGGTAGTGAGCCCCAAATGCCTGGAAAAAGATGGAAAAGCCATTCGCTATTTGAAGCCTAATTCAAAAATGCTTGAGCGAGCTGATTGTTTGAAATTTGTTATGTCTGCGCCCGAGGAGGATCGATATATACCTTATAGCGAAATACCTACATGGGCACATGAATGGGCTGAAAAAACGAATAAACAGGTTTTTGTGAGCCCTATGAATAAATATCGAAAAGAGCCGCAACGTGTTAACGCTATTCGTGATAAGGGGCATGATCTTACTTTAGCAGAACGTTCTGAAATCAATGAAGTTGTCAGTTTTTGGGAGGCGGGGCTTCTGGATATGGAAAAAAATCAACGTAATCATGAGCATGCAGCAGAATATTGCATGAAATATGGATTTATTCTTAACTTACAAATCCATCTGTTTGCAAGCTTGCCATAGCGTTATTTGTCACATTGTAAATGGCTCCCTGCCTGCGCAGGGATGACAGCCTTTTAACGGGCTGCAAAGATTTTCTATTAATCCGAGCTTACCATATCATGACCACAACATGTTGGTGATTTAATTTGTCCACACCCATTAGGACATTTTGCTACCTGAACCTTGGCATTATCGGTTTTAACAACATCACTAACCAGTAGTGCATTGCATTTGCTGCACGTTAAGTTTTTCACTCCCATTCCACATTTATGACATTTGTATTCCATTATCTTTTCTCCTTGTAAAAATAAATCAGTTTCAACCTAGAAGGTACTGAAGATGTTGGTTAAATATAGGCACAAATTATGGACTTGTAAATTGCGGTTTATTAAGGGTTTACCTTAGTGCAGCACACAATGCTTCATTAATATGGTTTTCATCAAATACTTGAATACCATGCTCTGTTAATAATGCAGCAGTAACACCTTCTCCTTGTATCAATGAGCGCGTAAATGTTCCATCATAGATCATATTCGACCCGCAAGAGGGACTTCTGGCTTTTAAAATAGCAACACATATGTGATGTTTCTTTGCGAGTTCCAGTGCTCTTTGCGCACCTTCAAGAAAAAAACCAGTAACATCTTGATTGTTCTTTGTTTTGACTAAAGCATTTTTCTTTAATACATCAACGCCTGATTTTCCATCTTGAATCTCAGCAGGAGATCTAGGCGTAGGCAATCCTCCTGCCATTTCCGGACAAATAGTAATTATTTTTCCCTCTTTATACCATTGCTGTAACAGAGGATGGTTTTGTACACAATCGCCTCCATCATAACGAACTTTTTGGCCAAGAAGACAAGCACTCATGAGTATTTTAGGCATAAAAATCTTTGTATCCACCATAAAAAAACGAGACTATAGTTTATAGCACCGAAACAAAGCTGGTTTATAGTCTGACTCTCCTTAATCTCAGTGCATTAATAATTACCGAAACAGAGCTTAATGCCATCGCAGTTGCAGCGATAATGGGATTCAACAACAATCCTGTTACTGGATACAATACTCCAGCAGCTAAAGGCACACCTAATCCATTATAAATAAAAGCAAAAAACAAATTCTGGCGTATATTGCTCATTGTTGCTCGGGAGAGGTGGTGTGCTTTAACAATGCCATTTAAATCACCATGTAACAAAGTAATACCAGCACTTTCAATTGCAACATCAGTACCTGTCCCCATTGCGATACCGATATCCGCGATTGCCAAAGCGGGAGCATCATTCACCCCATCCCCTGCCATTGCCACAATAAAACCTTTCTCTTTCAACTCACTCACAATCCGACGTTTCTCCTCAGGCATAATTTCAGCAAGCACATTTTTTATACCTAAACGGCTTGCCACAGACTCTGCGGTTTTTTTACTGTCCCCAGTGAGCATATAGATTTCAATCTCATTTTTTTGCAACTCAAGAATGGCATCAGGCGTACTTGATTTAACTGGATCTTCAACTGCCAGAATGGCAATGGTCTCATCATCGACAGCCATAAACATCACGGTTGCTCCCTGAGCTCGTAATTCATCAGCACTCTCGACAAGTGATGTATTATTTGATCCATATTCTTGCATCAATTGCCAATTCCCAAGTGCAATTTTTGAACCATCAACCTTGCCAATAATACCTTGCCCTGCAATTGCTTTAAAATCTGTTGCCGTGGCAAACGACAGCTGTTTCTCTTTTGCTGCAGTCGTGATTGCATTGGCAAGAGGGTGTTCGCTCTGATATTCCAATGCGGCAGCTAAAGCAAGTAGTTCATCCGTTTCATATTTTTTTTCAGAAATAATTTGGGTTAATTTTGGATGACCAAGCGTTAGAGTACCCGTTTTATCTACAACGAGTAGATTAACTTTCTCCATTTGTTCCAATGCTTCGGCATTTTTAACTAATACTCCATTCTGAGCGCCTTTACCAACACCAACCATAATGGACATAGGGGTTGCCAAACCTAATGCACAAGGACAGGCAATAATCAGCACTGATACCGCTGCAAGCAAACCATAACTGAATGAAGGTTGTGGACCTAAGAAAAACCAGACGATGAACGCTACTACTGCAATCAAAATCACCGCGGGCACAAACCATCCTGAAACCGTATCGGCCAATCGTTGAATGGGGGCACGACTTCGTTGGGCATCACTCACCATTTGTACAATATGTGACAGCATGGTGTCACTACCCACATGCTCCGCTTTCATTATAAAACTACCATTCTGGTTTATTGTGGCTCCAATCACTTTTGAACCCGCCTCTTTATTTATTGGCATCGACTCCCCAGTAACCATGGATTCATCCACATTGCTAATTCCTTCGAGTACCTCACCATCCACAGGAATTTTTTCACCGGGACGTACACGAAGCATATCCCCTACCTGAACTTGATCCAGTGTGACTTCTTCCTCATTACCTTCTTGATCAATTCGGCGGGCACTTTCAGGAGCTAAACTCAATAAAGCACGAATAGCGCCACCTGTTTGTTCCCGTGCTTTTAATTCCAGAACTTGTCCTAGCAAAACCAAAGTAGTGATGACTGCAGCTGCTTCAAAATAAACACTGATTACTCCTTGATTACGGAAAGTAGTAGGAAAGAGGCCAGGAAACAATAGAGCTATAGCACTGTAAACCCAAGCGACACCTATCCCCATCGCAATGAGTGTAAACATATTCAGTTGTCGGGTTTTCAATGAAAGGAAGCCACGCTGGAAAAAAGGAAGACCACACCATAAAACTACAGGAGTTGCTAATACAAACTGAATCCAGGCAGAACTATTGGCCGAAATAAAATGGAACAAATGACCACCCATTTCTAATACAACTACCGGTATACTCAAAATCAGTGCCAACCAAAACCGGTACTTCATGCTTTTATATTCCGGATTTTCTTTTTCGGCGGAAACGGTTTCCGGTTCTAAAGCCATACCACAAACAGGACAATGTCCAGGACCTGATTGACGAATCTCTGGATGCATAGGACATGTGTAGATTCCGGTCACAGCCCGATGTCCATCCGGGTTAGGCTGCTTATGCATCTGATGATGTTGATGACACATTTCATGCGCGTTCTCAAGCTTGGAACGCATTTTTGAGTGCTCGTGATCACAGTGCCCATGCTTCATAATTCACATATCCTTATATTTTTGTCACGTCGCACCTTTTTTCAATCGAAGTGAACTTAGGCATAAATTCTGACGTAATTCATAATTGTTATAATAAAGTATATATTTGTTTGAAAATATGTCTATTTTGAGTCGTCTGACGTAAAAAATTTTAAAATTTCATCTAAATCTTAACATTTTGTCATCCTGTACGGGATGAACAGAAGGCAGCAGGGATATAGAACGTTCGGACTCGATGAAAATTACTCGCGCATTAAATCATCAACGGTATATTCATCACTTGTTAATACCTTAGCAATTACCTGATTCAATTCGTGAGCTATTTGATCTTTGCAGTGTTTCGTTAAGGGGCCATTAATCGAAAGTCGATATTCACCATATTGATCTTTTGTAAAATACAGCCATAAAGCTTCATTACCTATAGGACGGTCCACACTGCCATAATGATTAGGGGTACTGGAGTCAAGACCTTCAAAATTCAGATCCCTAAACCCTTTGATAAAAAAGTTTGCCGTAATGTTAATCACTACTCTTAAGCTCGCTGGTTTTTGCAACGGCAGATTTAACTTAAATAATTCATTGAGGTAATGCTTCGCTTGAATTTCGAGTTGACGCCATTGTACTCGGCTCAGGCTCTTAAGTTGATAATCCACTACAACTGAATTAAGTTTGCTTTTTTTAAAGTGTTTTGCAAGGGTTAACCTATTATATATATAGGTCAAATATTGACCAAATGATAATCGAGAACCTTTAATTCCCGTACTTTTGATGGCATAAGTACATTTTTGATAAGGAGCTGTGATTATGAACTGCTCCTCGATTGATTTGAGAAAATCAACAAATTTATATTCCTCGTTTAAGGTAATATTTATCATTTTATATTCCGTAAACAAGCCAATAACAGAACTGTAACGACTGCCTTCCCTACCACTATGCAGTATCGTAATGGGTATTCTCTTTTGACTACTGAGTTTGTAAAAAACCATGTGACACACAGCAATTAAACCAGTGCTCACATTAATATTTCGTTCCTGATGCCAACTCCTAAATTGTTCGACAAGTTGCGCGTCTAAAGGATAATGAAATAAATTTTGAGGTTGGTTAGCGGCATCAGGTAGATGATGCGCACGTCCGAAACTCAACCTTTCAAAATTCTTATTATAAACCCGCCAAAAATCCATTTTATCGTGCAGGTCTTTTTCATAATAAACATTATTTTGCTTCACAAAGTCCAAATAGGTATATTTTTCTGATCCAGGCACAAGATTTTTGCCCCGTAAAAGGGTTGCGTAATTTTTCCTAAATTGATCGAATAAAATTCTGTATGAAGGATCATCCAGTATGATATGAGGTATCATGATGTGTAATTCATGCAGATCATGATTCAATTTATAAAGATAAACTCGAATCAGCGGGGGTTCTGTTAAGGGAATCAACTGCATTATATTTTCATAAAATACGTCGTTCAACGCATTCTGATCATAATTTAAAGAAATGTCTTCATAGATTAACTTGAATTGCCCTTCTTTCTTCACTGTTTGAATCGGCGCCTCTTTGTTAAAACTCAACCAAAAAACAGGAGCTTGCTGAATGGTAAAATCAAAAGCCTGATACAAGTATTTCTTATTGAGATTACCGCGTAGCTGTACCTGCATTCCGCAATTGAAACTAGAACCCATTTTATTGATTATCCAGAATACGTATTGAGTATCACACAAAGCGATTTCTTCATCGCTTGGATTTTCTGAGGGAAGAGACTTTGGTACATTCTCAAAGACTTTGTGTAAGTCGTTGGCAATATTTTTGGCAATTTTGTCGATTCGGGGTTCGTTAATAAAATACTCTATGGGTAGGCTCAGCGCTGGGCAGTTCAATTTATCATGAATGCGGTTTCTCAATTCCAAAGCCATCAGTGAGTCCATGCCCATGGCGAACAGATCGTTTTTGATGCCTACCTCTTCGCCGCTTTCCAACCCCAAAACATCAGCGACAATCGTGCATAAAGTTTGGCTCAAGAGGGTAACTCGTTCTTTGGGCGTCTGCTGCTGCAGAGCCTCTAAAAAGAATTTACCACTAGGCGACTCCTTCTCAACGAGTGCAGAGAACTCGATGGATTTGGGTGTGTTTTTGAAATAAACATCCCAATGTATGGGGCATACGGCCATTTGTGGCACCTTGCTCGGCAACAACACATCCAGCACACCAATACTCTCGGGATTCAAGGGAATAAACCCGCGTCGCTTAAGCGCCTCAATGTGCTGTGCTGCCATGCCTCGAGTGTGAAAAGTACCCCAGTTAATTGCCAGTGCCGGCAAGCCCTGTTGGTGGCGCAGATGCGCCAGACCATCCAAGAACCCATTCGCTGCCACATAGTTAGCCTGACCTTTAGAACCAAGGATAGAGGCCGCCGATGAAAACAGGACAAAGCAATCCAGATGCAGATTTTTGGTGAGTTGATGCAAAATCAGCGCGCTGTTCGCTTTCGCACGCAACACCTCGTCGACCTCCTTGTCCCTTAAATTAACGAGCAACTCATTCCGAATCACTCCGGCAAGATGGAAGATCCCCCTTAGGGGGTGTGCGCTGTGTTCAATCTCGGTGATAAGGTGTTTCATGCGCTGAGCGTCGGCGGCATCACAGGAATAATGTTTTATCGCAACCTGTTTTTTGCGGGCCTGCTCTATGAAGGCCTGCGTCTCCTGGGCGCATTCTGTGCGGCTGGTAATGATGAGGTGTTTGGCCCCTCGCTGTATGAGATACTCCATTAAGGGTTTGCCCAAACCACCTGTACCGCCCGTAATGAGGTAACTTGCTTCCCGGTCGAATAATACTTCGGGGTGCTCTGGAGGGAGTGGCTTTTTCTTAAGCCGGGGTACATAAATGGCATCACGCACCGCAAACTGGGTCTCAGCACTCGTGGTATGCACGATATAGCGTAACACCTCGCTTAAGGTACTGCGTGAGTCGAGGTCAATGGTATAATTTTGAGTCAACCCAAGTTCATTTCTAAAACTTTTCCAAAACGAACTGGCCATGGTGTGGTACGGGTTGACCCTGTCTGTGGTGTACTTGTCGTTGAGGGCATACGCGTTTTCAGTGACGAAGATAAAACGTGCCGGCTGGTGTTGAAACATCTGTTGGCACCAATGAACGAATGCAGTGAAGTATTGTTCATCGTACAGGAATACGATGTTTTTATGCGCCACATCCTCTAATTGGGTGACCTCCTTGATGCACTGATACTTAAGCCCCCCTAATACTTTTTGCGCACGTAGCTCATCGTGTGCGATAACCCAAAGCTCAGGCAGTTCGGCGGTGCTGGGGACGTTGGCATGCAGCAGATTCCAGGTGCGGTCATAAAGATGCTGTACGGCAAAGTCATCGGCACTGAAATGAGGTGCAACCGCTTTTTTTTCCAACCAAAATTCACGGCGGTCAAATGGATAGTTAGGTAAGGAGACTTTGTTGAATGCTCCAGGGGAAGCGGAGTAGTAATCCCGCCAATCAACGTCTCGACCTTGGAGGTACTCGCTAACGAGTGCCGCACGTTCTGGGGTGTGCACATCCAGCGACTTTGTGTCCTCAGAGGATGAAGCAAACACACCTTGCTGCAACATTTGACTGGCTTCAACAGCACTCTTAGCCGCTACGGCCAGGCGATAAGAATAGTGCTCTCGACAGGTGGCTGCGGTAAAGCAGATGTCACTAAAGGCATCTGAGGTTGTTGCTAAATACTGTTGGTAGCGTTGGGCCAGATGGTCCAACGCACTCTGGCTTTTGGCAGACAACACCAGCACATTCGAAAGAAGTCCGGTTTGGGCGGGCAGAGTGTTTTTTTGTCGTGTCTTGGCAGGAAACTCTTGCACAATCACATGGGCATTGGTGCCGCTAAAACCAAACGCGTTGACGGCGGCGCATTTCAGCGAGGTATGGGGAGTCCAATCCATGCTGTCTAATGCAAGACGGGTATTATCCAGTTTGATTTTTGGATTTAACCGCTGAAAATTGATGTTTTTATAAATTCGCCCCTTTTGTAAGCTCAAGATGACTTTAATTATACCGGCAACACCCGCGGCGCTTTCAAGATGGCCCAGATTGGTTTTCACAGCACCCAGATAAAGTGGGTTATCTGGGCTGCGCTGCGCACCATAGACCTGGTTGATGGCATGAACCTCGATGGGGTCGCCAAGAGGAGTACCTGTGCCGTGGGTCTCAATGTAGCTGATGTCGCTGCTGGATAAGGACGTCTGGCTCAACGCTTTGCGCATCACCTCTTCCTGGCTTTTCCCATTGGGCACGGTTAATCCGGCAGTCTTTCCATCATTACTGACTGCTGACGCTTGAATCACTGCTAAAATCGTGTCGTTATCGCGTAGGGCGTCTGCGAGGCGTTTCAGGAATAACACCCCGCACCCTTCCGCCCGCACATAACCGTCTGCACGTTCGTCAAAGGTTTTGCATTCACTCGTCAACGATAAGGCCTTTGCTTTGCATAGATTGACAATGCTTTCGGGGCGTACTAACACATTCACCCCACCTGCAAGCGCAAAATCGATTTCCCGGGTTTTTAAGCTTTGACAGGCATAATGAATCGCAACTAAAGACGAAGAACACGCCGTATCAAAGCTTACTGCAGGGCCCTTGAAGTCAAAGGTATAGGTGACGCGCCCAGGAATCATGTTTAACGCTTTGCCCGTGACCGCAAACATCCCCATCTCATCGTGGGATAGCCCTGCTTGTTCCAGTTGGGAATAATATTCATGCGACGCCCCAACGCCGGCAAAGACCCCAGTTAAGCTGCCGCGCAACGAGCGGACCGGGTAGTTTGCATTTTCTAAAGCGTTGTAACACTGTTCTAAAAAGAGACGTTGTTGGGGATCTATGAAAGGCGCTTCGCGGGGGCTAATCCCGAAAAACGGCGCATCAAATGCTTTAATGTTCTCGATGAGCCCCAGTTTCGTAATGTAGGATTTTCCGGGGGCATCCGGATTGGGGTCGTAGTATTTTTTATTGTCCCAACGCTCAAGGGGAATCTCTTTAACGCCGCTTAGACCCTGTTCGAGCAGGGTCTCAAAGGCAGCAACATCAGGGGCACCAGGCAGGGAACAACTCATGCTGATAATGGCAATGGAGTCATCAGCATCTTCTGGTAATGACTGCAGCACTTGCGCTTGAAGGAGGCTCTTTTGCAATTCCGATTCAACATATTGGGCGAGTTTGCTTATGGATGGATAATCAAAGCCGATCGTGGCGGTTACATTAAGAAAGGGTTTCAACTTTTCCTTCAGCCTGGTCGCTATTTCAGTAACCATTAACGAATCAAAACCAAGTTCAAAAAATCCTTCATGCTCTTCTAATTCTTCAGTTTCTGGTAATTCTAGGATTTTTTTACAGAGTGCAGAGACCATGTTCTTGCACGCGATACTTTTTTTATCACCTGCTATCTTTATGTAATCATTCAGCCAAGGCGATATGTTTTCATTACCCTTGTGCTCAACCCCATTCAGCTCATTGTCCAAATCTTGATAAAATAAAGGCAGTGGTTTTGGCACAAAATCCAGCATAAACTTGAGGTATTCAGGTGATATAATAGTGATATGAGTTAATGGGCTATTGATTAAACGATGAATCAAGGCACGACCTTGCTCATTATGAATGAATGCCTGTTTTAGACTCGGGTCGCGTGCTCGTTTTTCTGCCATACCGACCTCAGCCCAAGGTCCCCATTGAATTGCTGTGCCCACCAATCCCAAACGCCGACGCTCAGCAATTAAGGCATCTAAAAAACTATTAGTGGCACTGTATACTGACTCTTTGTTGCTGCCAAATACCGAGGAAACAGAAGAGTAGACGATAAAAAAATCCAGACTGCAGTGCTGGCTTAATTCATGTAAATACCAGCCACCTTTTACCTTGGCAGAAAATAAAGAGTCAATGTCTTCATCTTGGTGCTCAAGCAATGGCGCATTCATTGAGGCTCCGGCTGCATGAATAATGCCCTTTAACAAACCATCCTCGTTATTCTCTAATAACAAATTACATAGTTTTTCTTTATCTGTAATATCTAACCCAACAATACGAATTATTTGATTCGGATAATAGGATTGAAGTATTTTAATACGTGCTTTTAATTCGGGCTTATCCACATGCCTTGAGACAAGAATTAACTCTTTGGCGCCGGCTGATAGTAATGCTTGCGCGGTTACCAAACCTAATCCGCCACAGCCCCCGGTGATAAGGTAGCGGCCTTCGCTGCATAGTGATTGTTTTTTGTCGGGTAGTGTGGCTCTTTTTAAGCGAGAGACCCATCGTTGGCCATTACGGTAGGCAACGACATGCTCATAACTTTGGCCATGGTTATAATAAATTTCATTAACCACCTGCCCCGGATAATAATCTTCATCGTGTTTATCCAAATCGATGAGAATCGTTTGATATTGGGGTAATTCTAAAACCAAAGTCTTGCAAAATCCCAAGAGAGCGCTGCTATCAAGATTCAGTGTGTCGTCGGCAAGCTCCGCTATTGCATTTGTAGTGAGGACTATGAGCTGTAATTCAATTGCTTTATGCTGTAACTCTTTAAGCAAACTCAATAATTTTTTTAGCGTATTCTTTTGCCAATCAATATGGGCCTCAATATCCTTTGGAGGTATTGAACCAAAATTCGCTGCAAAAATAATCCCATCCAGCGTGTCTAATGCGGGGCTATCATCATCCAGGACAATAGGTAATCCTTGTTCTATAAAGCCAGAAGCCAAGTGTTTGGCTCCTATTAAAAGCCAAGGTTTACCTGATATTTTGCGATGATCTTTCCCAACGGGTTGGCTCTGCCATTGCAATTGGAAGCCCCAATCTTGAGGAACCGGTGCATCGACTGAGATGCTTTTATCTTCTTTATCATGCCAGTAGGTTTTTCTATCAAAAAAATACAAGGGCAAATCAACTGGATTGTATGATTCCGTGTTCTTAGCAAATCGGATATTGGCTCCTGCGAGAAAATGCGTATAAATCTGTTGGGCCTCATGCTCTATGATGATTATGTCTTTTTTTAGGGCTACTTTGTTCAGCTCATACGCTTTTGCTTCAATTTTTTGGATGAGTTCTTCTTTATTTTGGGCAATAATGGCGCAACGAAATTTATAATGATCCCGACAATTGATTAAAGTAGAACACACATCGTGTAGGCTTGCGGAGGATTCCTTTAAATAGCGCAAGTGACTTGCCAGCATGTGCTTTAAAGAATATTCACTGTGTGCTGAAAGCACAAAACACTGCGGTTCATCGTGAGGAGCACTGAATGGGGTTAATGCCAACTCAGGCGGCTCTTCAATGACTGCGCTCACATTGGTGCCGGTAAACCCAAAATTGGATACTTGCGCATATCGTTTTTTATTAGGGCATTTCACAAAAGGGATTGCTTGAACGGGGAGAAGCGCAGGGATGCTCTCGGGGTCAATCGATGGACTTGGTGTGGTGTAATGCAAATTAGCAGGGATGCGTTCATTGTTTAATGAGGCAATCACTTTAATGAGCGAGGCAATTCCTGATGCAGAAATAGTATGCCCCAAATTACTTTTTACTGCACCGATAATTAAGGGACTGTCCTTGGAATGATGGCCTTGGTGTATGTGCTGAATCGCATTAAACTCGACCTCATCTCCTAAAATCGTCCCGGTTCCATGGGTTTCGATATAGTCAATATCACTTGCTGCTACATGAGCCTGTGCCAAGACGGCCTGGTGCATGGCAATTTGCGCCTCGATATTCGGCGCAGCCATACCCATCCCGCCGCCGCCATCTTGATTCATGACGATGCTTTTTATCACGGCGAGGATTTTATTCTGGTCTTTGAGGGCATCACGAAGCCGTTTCACAACCACTACCGCACACCCTTCACTGCGCGCATAACCATCGGCCGTAGCATCAAAGCTGCTGCATTGGCCAAGAGCTGAGAGCATATTGGCTTTTGTTACCCCTATAAAAATTTCAGGGCAAAGGCTCAGATGGACTCCGCCAACAATCGCCATATCGCACTGCTGATTTCTTAATGCCATTGTGGCAAGATAAAGTGCCGACAGCGAGGAGGAACAGGCGGTATCCACCGTCATGCATGGGCCTTTTAAATTAAGAAAGTGACACAGTCTTCCTGGGGCAGCACTATCAGCAGAACCAATATAGGTATAGGCATTAAATGTGATATGGTCTTTGTAATTCAGTTGGCTGTAATCATGGGTGGAAATGCCGCAATAGACCCCAGTGTTGGAGTTTTTTAAGGAATCAAGCGGGATGTTGGCATGATTTAACGCGCGAATGGAAACCTCTAAAAAAAGACGTTGTTGCGGGTCCATTTGTTTCGCTTCAGTAGGCGTTATTTTAAAAAAAGCGGCATCGAATAATTGAGGGTCATTCAAAAACCCTCCCTTACGGCTTACTATTTTATTTTCTTTCTGTCTGTCCGCATCATAATATTGATTAATATCCCAGCGGTTCTCAGGCACCTCTTTAATTGAAGTCTGTTCTTTGAGCAACATCTCATAAAACGCATCGACATCTTCGACATCAGAATTAATCCCGGGAAATTGACAATTCATTCCAATAATGGCAATCGGTTCATTCAGGATGTCGTTTATACTATTTTGATGTCCTTTTTTTGTCTGCATCGCGTTACCTCATTAGATTATGCAAGATGTCTTTCTGTGCTTTTCTTTTGTAACAAATAACAAAGATACTTCTGTTGCCCATTTATAAACCCATTATAAGTAACTGAACCCTTCACTGCAGATATGTCACGAACCGCTTGACGCCATATGGGTGAGTAAGTTGCATTAATATGGGCTTTTCGCCTGTCCGACAGACGAGTTAACGAATCAAGTACTTGAGGAGTAATATCACAACGACTAATAACGTGTAATCCAGAAGTACTAATACATTGGTCTAACAATTCTACCTCTGAAGACGGACGCAGATCGGTAAAAGCCATGTAACCATTAGCTCGAAGCACACGCCAAACTTCGCTAAGAAATTTTTCCATTGAAGGATAACAATGAGAGGATTCTACATTAACAAGCACATCAACACTCTGATCAGGGAGAGGCAGAGCGTCTGCACGTCCTTGAATCCAACGGGCATTGGCCCATTTGGAATTGCGTTGGCATATTTCAATTGCTTTTTCAGACAAATCAATACCAATGTAGGAGCGAGGTTTTTTATACTGCAATAAGAATGTACCACCAGCACCCTGACCACATCCAACTTCAGCAATATCTTTGTTCTGTAAATCGATATCTCTGACGACACGATGATAGAGTTGAATGAAATATCGATTTGGCTCATCTTCGGGCTTTAACGATAAGGTAGTCTCATCGTGATACCCATAATTCAGAAAAACACATTGTTTCGACTTGTTATTCGATGCAAATTTATTATAGAGCCAGCGGATCAATGCGATGCGTAGAATGGGTGATAACTGCATTAAAAATCGATGTATTTTTCTAAGTTTACTTGCTTTCATTGTATTAGACTGCTCTTTTTGCATAGATCATATATTGGTTCCAATCCAACTTTTCATAAAGAGGATTTCTATTGATCAGAGTAAGATAACCTTGTTCTCGCAAATATGCAGCAAGATACTCTACTCTATTATCTATATTATGCACTTCAATGCATAACTGTTTAATCATAGAAAATTGCATGGATTTAATGCTTTTTACAACTTCAAACTCCGCACCTTCAACATCAATTTTCAAAAAATCGACATGATTTATCGCCTTTCTTTCGATAAAACGGCCAAGTGATGTAAGTTGACACAAGACTTTTGTTTCTGCTGTTCGATTTTTAAAGTTCCTTTTAATCAGATAGTGTCGCATAAAAGGTAAATATTTCAGTTGATAATACAATAACTTGTTCCGATATCGAGCAATTTTTAGTAAGGTATTATAATCTAATAAAGGATTATAATTAGAGATCATTTTATCCAGGGGCTTATAGGTTGCGGTCGTAAGATCACTTCCAAAAAGGGTAAATTCAACAGAACAATCGTCAGTAACATCACCAATTCCCATGTTATATATATGACATTTCTTTCCGAATGGCGCCAAGTTCCTCTTTAGACATTCAAAAGAGATAGGAATAGGTTCAAAACTATAAATCAATGCATCATTTTTGCATTGACGTAGAGCAAATAGTGAAAAAAGTCCAATATGTGCCCCTACGTCTATAATAATCGAGCCAGGATTTAAAGTGAGATAATCTGGCAAATAAGTTTTTTGATAAAAGATTTCATAGATCAACCCACGCGTTTCATGCTCGCTTATAAAATGTAATTTACCAATTGTAAATTGTTTATTTAAAATTGTATTAGACATTCACGGTTGTCCCATTTATTAAAGTCTGTCTATAAATTAGGCCGATAGTTCTGGGCAAGCTTCCATCTTACCAACCATTAATATGAGATCATTTTGGAGAATGAGAGGCCCTTTAAAACTTATCATAATTTAGCCTTTCTATAAGTATTATAGTCTAGGTCTTCTTGTTTAGACAGAAGCGTCATTCCTAGCTAAAATTTAAGTAACTACTTCAGAGGTACACGATGCAGATACAAAAAGGACATCAAGAGAGCAAAGACAACATCATGAATGAACCGATTGCCATTATCAGCATGAGTTGTTCTCTGCCTGGTGCCCCTGATGTTGCTGCCTTTGAGACCCTGCTCGAACAAGGTCTAAGCGGCGTTAAAGAGATTCCCCTTGAGCGTTGGGACAATAAAAAATACTACGACC
>NZ_LBAW01000040.1 GCF_001648595.1 Legionella bozemanae
TATAAAGATTCAGACACTTGATTGGGTACACGGTCTTTATGACCTTCCTACCGTTCGCGTTCTAGTGTAACAGTGGATAATCACAAAGGGACAATCCAGAAAGCAATTGATGTACTTTTAAGTTCTGTAAATCAAAATCTCAGGAATAAAATATAAAACGCAAAAATCTCTCATTTTTTTCTCTCTTTTCCCAATGTCTGGAACAAATTTAACACACAAGAAAAACAATAACTCACTTTGGGTTTAATAAACACAAATCGGAGCTATTAGATACTAAAATTATGATAAAAATTAATGGCTTATACAAAAAAATACTATGATTTTAAAAAACACATACAATAATTATTCAAGAAATAAATCGCGTTGAAGTAAAAAACAATTTTTTTTAAAAAAAAATGCATTCAACACTTGACTCAAAACGCTTCTCGGAGTCTAATAGCAACCCTCGGGGCCAGATAGCTCAGTCGGTAGAGCAGAGGACTGAAAATCCTCGTGTCGGCAGTTCGATTCTGCCTCTGGCCACCATGAGACCCGAGTATAATCAATAAGTTATAGATAACCTCCCTAATAAAGCAAAAATCACGGCTCTTTCCCATTTAAGGGGGCAGCTTCAATCACCCGCAGAGCACCTTAACACGCACTCTATAATTTTCAAAATTCCTAAAACCATAAGCTCTTCGCTGAATGAGTTTCATTTTGCGATGAAACCCTTCGGTTATTCCATTAGATTTACTAAACCGCCACATTCTGGCGACCTCATCTTTCCAAGCACTAAGAGTTTTTCCTAGCGAAGCTAACGCTTTAAACGCGCTCTGCTTCAATTCAACAAGCATATCCAAGAATGTAGGAATTACTTTACGGCAGGCACGTTGAGTTAAAGCTCTTTTCATTAACAGAGAATGAAGTTCTTGCTGAAATTGATAGATGGTTGTTCTCCCATCCTACGGATGTTCTAACTATAAAAATATAAACATTGCGGCTATCGTATTAAGCATTATCCTATGTATACTAAATAGAAAAGTATATATTCTCATTATTCTTGATATTCCCAACTATGCATATATATTCTAAGTTGAGTGTCATCAGAGTATGGGGCTGTGAAGCATTTCAAGGTTGCCTTGCATTTCTTATCTATTCTCAGGGATACCTGTTGACCTCTTAAACTCGCTGCCTGAGTTGAGTCTCTCACATAGTCTGATGAACCAACCACAGAGACATAACCAAGGCCACCTGTATATTTAAAATCAAAACTCACTAATGAATTAGGCTCAGCATCTTTAATAACAAAAGTAGTCAGTTGCTCATGATCTGTAGGCTTAATTATTGTTGTGTAAATATGACGAGGCAGGTGATAAACGAACCTATTTCCAAAAAAGTTACCTTTCTCTTTTTCTCTCTTATAAGCTATGTATGGAGCGCTAATTAGACCAATTAAAAGGTAAATCCCATAAGATCCAACAAAAGCTATTGCACCGACAATTAAGGTATTTAGTTCATCCATCATCTTATTTTCATCAAAAAAATAGCGATAAAACGAAAGAGTGATGGCAGGTGCACAAAGTGCCAAAATAAGGCTCCTTTTAAAAACAGGCCCGGTAGCCCATTCGAAAAACACAGATTTGGAAAACCTGCATATGCGGAATACTCGCATCCAAAACATTGTCTATCCCTATTTCGATATCGGAATTCTAGAGATGAAAGGTTACATATGTCAAAAGATTGCATAAAATAATCCTTCTCGCTGTGCTTTCTATGTCAAACTGGTTCAAATCAATAAGTTATAATCTCCATAAATTATTTATATCTTCTATTTCCAAATTATTGTTCCTATATCAAGCTTAAGGGATTTTGGAAAGCGTACGGATTTGACACCTGTCCATCATGTAGATTACTAATTGGAATTAATACAGTATTGGGGATTTGGTTTTTTTGGCACCTATAATTTTTTTTAACCTTATAAAATCCTGTTTGTAGTTTGATGAAAGTGAATCCATCAAAAAATGGTCAAAAAGGATGTTTTTTAGATATTTTTTCTTAACTTAATGGCAGTGGGTCAGGACCTGACCCCATTGCATTACTGAATAAAACTAATCTTATCAACCGCCCATTTTTTCTCTGATTTTAGCAATAATCAAAGACGCTAGTTCCGAAGTGTTTAAGCCGCCTATTGTAAAAGCCCCATCAGAATAGCTACTCAATTTAAAAGAAATCGTCCCATCTTCTTGAATTTCACCTAAACTTGTCATAACTAATGTTAATCCTTGTATGAAATATTTGGGAAAATAATTTGCATAATATTTTATAGAAGGCATATTAAGCAGATCGGCAAGCTGATTAGTCCAATTAACTTGTATCCACTCAGCAACCTTTTCCATATCATGGGCTGGATTTTTGAGATTAAATTCTTGACTCCATGTCGGTGAATCAGGGACACCAATAGAGAAATAACTTTTACTGCCTACAGAGGCACTCCAACGGCCATCGTAAGCATCAAGTTGGAGATAGTTATTAATATGGGTGAGAAAAACATCGTCTTTAGATAAATAGTCAAAAGAACCTTGTACCGTTAAATTTACCCCTGTCCATTCAGAAATCGGTGAAGTAAAATCCAAAAATAAATCAAGTCCGTAGAAAACCTTTTGTAGCAATAGATCATATTCTGTCTTATCTTTCAAATTGCGATATTCTTCGCTCATAGTCCGTATTGCCTTTATGACGAGATCCACCAAAGAGTTTTTACCAAATCCATTGCCAAAAATTTTCCAGTTTCCAGCCTTTACGTCATTTTGCTGATCTTGCCATTCAAAGGCTAGGCTTTGTTTATCCAGCTCAAATTTGATTTTCATTTCTGGATGAGCATTCTGCACCAGATCCATAGATGTGAATAAATATAAATGGATATCTCCCTCTGCACTTAACATTAAGGTTTTGAAAAGATAATGACCGAAACTGGCTGCAGTTTTAGAGTTTTTCTGTTCAAACACTTTATTAAGAGGCTTGGCATTTAAATCCAAGGTCATTTCTCTTCGATTAACATTAACGATGTTGGAGAATTTTAAATCAAAGGAACCTAATGAACGTGTCCATTCACTACCATTTTGAGTAATCACTTTGAACTTTACTTCGGGTCCTAGCACTAAAATTTGAGCAATATCAGAAAATGATGGCCATTGTTTCGTCACTATAGGATCAAGGACTTGTCCATTATTGAGAGTCATTTCTGCTTGTAGGCTTTCAGCTTCTATTCTTACTTTCTGAATTAAATTTTGCTGGGGGAAAATATTTGCTATATCAAATTCAAGAGTAGCAGCTGAAAGAGTAGTGGTAATTAATTGAAAGCCAAGAAACAAAAGAGAGGAAATATAACGCATGATCGTACCTCAAAAAAATTATGTAGATTTTTATATTGGGTTTTTAGCTTGGCGATTTTACCAGTCGTATAAATAAAAATCGACTATAGGAAATTCAAAAGTCATAGGGGACAAAGTCATAAGGGTCGGGACCAAAAAATTTCTATTAATAAACAATAGGATATCTCACAAAACCCTTTTATTTTACTACTTAAATGGCTATTTTTGAGTCTTAAAACAGCTTTAAAAAACATAACGATTTCGAGCTACTGTGATTATATTTTTTGCAACCTTTTTGATTTTGCAAAAGAAAGATCAAATCCCCAAGCTAATCTTTTAGTAAATTTGCTTGGTTTTATCATAAATTTGGAAGAGATGGGTTTAACTGAAGTTAGTAAAAGAACAGATTTTGGGCTAGAAGTGGCAAAGCATTTTATTAACATCACAAAGAGCCAAAATTTCTCTGTGTGGATTTTGCGTATTTGGGGAAGACCTTGTTATACATCGTAGGACATTTGTAGTGGTTTCCTGAGATATAAATTATAATGAAATCAATAAGTTATTCTTAAACTGAGTGACTGAAAATCCTCGTGTCGGCAGTTCGATTCTGCCTCTGGCCACCATGTAAATCAAGGAGTTACGTGGTGGTTACCCGGTGCATTCTAGCTCCAAGTGCGACAGTCATTTTTAGGCTCTTTCCCATTTCCGGGGGCACTAATCAAGAACACAAAATTTCTAAAACCATTTTTTGATTATAAAATCAAGGAGTTAGTCTAGATACATTTGATTAAAGCGCACTTTTTTGTGTAAAGCCAGTCTTGCCTAAAAAGCGAACATGAAATCTGGTATTGTTCTTTTACCCCCCTCTTCTTTATTTACAGTTGCCCATGCACGCATTCGGCTTCTTTCGTTCGGAAATAATAAAAAACTAAATCCACGTAGGAAAAATTGTATTCCCCAAATTGACTGCTATATTTAATAAATCTCATTTAATTCGCTTTCTTAGGGAGAACATCATGGATGATTCAAGCAAAAAACCATCACTTCATAATGCAAAAACACATATTGAAGAGGCTGCAAGTGAAATTTTAGAAGCAGGAAAAAAACGTGCTAATGAGATTTATGAAGAAAGCATTAAAAAAGTCACTCAAGCAGAAGTCAATATTGAAGAGTGTGCTAATAAGTTCATCTGGAAAATTAAAGAAAATCCTCTTACGTCAGTTCTCATTGCTGGAGGAATTGGATATCTACTTGCCAAAATTATGAAGAAGTAACAAAACCTGGCGAACGAAATGATGTAATTCGAAATGCAAATATCGCGGATAACGAGCTTGTAATTACAATACTCCTGATTGTAAGCAATCAAGCTCCTTGTTGTAGGAAATTTTTGTATTAAGACATCAATGTTCGAATAGTAACGCAACAATGACGTGCGTTACTATGAAAACCTATCTCCACTTGCAGCTTAATCTTCGGGAATCCCAATTCTTTAGAGTATGGAGTTTGTCATATGTATCTTTTTAAAAGTGACAATTAAATTTGAATCTTTCATTTTGGTAACCATAGAATTTGGATCATAACCATCGGGTAATTGAAATGATTGACTGTAATTGCTTTGAGAATAACTTACACTTTTGTTGTTATCTTGTTCCCGTGTGATTTTCTGCGTTACGTTTGTGCTCACAACTAATTGTCTATTTTTAACCGAAACGTCAACTTTACTATCAGAACCTTTTGGTAATTTTATTTTATAAACAATCTCATTTTTATTCTCTTCAATTTGAATATTACTTGCATTACCAAAAAGATTTTGAGTAGGTTGGTTTACAAGGTTATTTTGCATTTGTAAAAATTGATTTTTGATAAACTGGTCCATAGCTTGTTGCATTTTGTACATTTGCTGAAGAGCATCATTATGCGATTGAAAAAAAGGATCGTTATCAAATGGATCTAAAATTAATTGGTCGTTACTATTTTGTATTTGATTATTTGGCTTCGCCTCAAGAGCGATGACCCCTGTTGATATTGCAGTGATGAAAGCAACTGTAATTAAAATAGGAAGTAGTTTTTTTTGCATTGAAATCTCCTTACAAGATTTATTTATAAAAAATTCTAGTCACTATTTTACATAGATATACTGGACTAACCTCATTACTCTTACTTTTTTAATGTTAGAAACAATGTATTAAATGTCGGGATAACTATACTTTTTTCAAGTCCATATTCTAAAAATTATTGAATTAGCTATAACTCAATCAATTAGAAAATAATGACTTTTCATACACGACCAGCTGGTTCAGACCTTATCCTGGAAAAATAGAAAAGCAAAGTTTTGCTAACTGGCTAAAATAGTTCAAATGAGTTAACAATTATAAGATTTATTTGTATTCTTTCTCCTGGATTAATGCTTGCTCTGCCTCTGCTTGTAGTCCTCAAAGTGTGCTTTTGGAAATCCCAATGGATGTTTGCCCGTAGTATTTATTATTCGCCATGTTATTTAAAAATTATATATGGGGTGATACTCATAGTGTAAGTAAAGATACAAGCCAAGCCTGTGCATGCTCCATCGGTAAATTAAGCTAAATAACAGGAAAGTAATATACTGTGGGGAATATCTATAAAAAATATTTTTTATATTAATTCCGATTCATAGAGGCGAATGATAACTTACAGCGTCATGCACTCCTTATGTTCTTTTTCCGCCAACAAAGTAAAGGTGGCTTCAGCGAAGTGCTTTGTTGCTTCATAATGTACTGTTTTGCTGCTTAGGTTTGTCTGGCGTAATTGATTTATAAGCGTTTCATTATGACGAAAACTGTCTATCCATTTTTTGACTCTTTTTAGACTCCATATATGCTTGTAAATTTTCTTATCCTTTATCTCTTTTATAACAATAAACCTAGGCAACTTAAAGGGGAGTAATTCTTCATTGATAAGAAGTATTGCTATTAGCCAACGTAATGAAAGGAATGACGGGTGAAAGTCGCCACTGCGGTGGCTGATATTTTTTAAGACAGCCCCTGCTTTATCTTTAAATTTTATATTTCCTGCGGTCAGGCAGCATGCAGTCTCTAGAGGATCACCGGTCATTTGGAAATGTTTCGGCGCTTTATTATGAGGGCGAGTTTCAAAAGCAAACCACAACTTACCTGCTGTATCTACTAAAAAGCGAAAAATGGTTTCTTCTTCTCGGGCCAGTAGTTGTTTGAAAGTAGATAAAGAGTTTACCGAAAAAGAATCAGCTTCACAATTAACAGGGGTTTTTCCTGCATAAAAAATATCCGCTGGATCTGGCGGACATGAGAAAAATTCTTTATCTAATTGGGTTGAAAATCTAATCATATTTTTCATTAGGATAATTGGCGCACTAATAACATGAATCATAACACAAATAGGCCCTATCAAGTTAATAAAATCCAGGGTAAAAAATACCAAGTATCTCGAATTTCAGGTACAAAGAAGCCTAGGTGCGAAACCGCCTTATAGGCCAATAACTTCGAACTGACGTTTTAGATATAAAAGGATTGCAAATTTAATTTAACTCGATAACATAAATCTATAAAAGAATAACAAAGGAATGTCATGAAACTTGCATTATTTACTACTGCTTTATTAGCCGCTGGAGCTGCTGCCTCGGCCACAGTTAATGGCTGGTATGCCAGCGGTTTTGGTGGCTACACTTATTCACCTTCTAATGTAGAAAGGCTTTATTATGATTTCTTCTTCCTCTCCGATGTGCATTATCGTTGGGGCTATAATGTTGGTGGAGGCCTTGGGTACCAAAGTGCCCCTATTCGTTATGAATTTCAATATACTTACTTATATGTTGATACAAATCAGTATAGTGTAAATCATAGACCAGCATTGGATATCGATGGTGGTACTAAAGCAAATATCCTTATGGCCAATCTTTATTATGATTTTCCTGAAAAGTTGGCTAAAATTTCTCCCTTTCTAGGGGTAGGTATTGGCTATGCCTTTATGCACGCTACTTTAAACAGTACAAGCCGCTTCAAACGTCCTCATTTTAATGTAGATCAAAATTCCTTTGCTTATCAAGGAACTGCAGGGTTGACTTATAATTTTCGAGAAAATTTTGCAATCAATGCAGCATATCGCTATTTAGCAACAACCGATAAAAGTAATTGGGGTAAAAACCTTCAAGCACACATGGGGAATGTTGGAGTAATATATCGTTTTGATGTAGGCAGTTATAAATAGTAGCTCTTGGCGTCTTTGTGTTGAAATCTCAAATTTGGTACACCTATGGTACCCAACAATTATTGGTATGATTATGTCCTTTCAGAAACAGATAAGAGTTCCGTTGCAAAAACTATGCAGTTGAGATCTACCCTGAAGATGGATTTTTGATCTAAGTTCGCAACGGAGTCTGAAAATTCACTTATTATCATAAATATTAAAAAATTTTGATAGCTTCCGGAGATTTACGTACAGGATCATTAGCCTTAGTGGCTACTCCTTTTGGATAGCTTTTAAATTAATAAATTCTTTATGCCAAATTAAAATTAACCTCACCTCTTAATAATTCCATAAGAAAAAAATTTGTATAATTATGCACCAATTTGGATTGCAATGGATTCTTTATGCGTTTTAGCACAACAGGTAAGAGGTAAATAAACAAATGTTTACACGTCATGAAGCGATACTTAAAAATAAAAAAGTACACGGTGAAAGCCAGGTTTATAGTTTAGAAATAAAGGATATTTCTCCAAAGGATTGTGGAAATGGACAATATGTGGTTATTCATGGGGACAAAAAACCGATTTATTTAGCTATTGCCTCAAGTAAAAATGAATCCTACCTAAAAATAAGCCAAGTTTTAAAGAGTGGAGCTAAAAATATCCTTTCTGAAAGCCAGGTTGACTCGCATCTTGAAGTCGATGCTCCCTGTGGAAATGAATTCAAACCAGCAGGAGAAAAGGTGTTGTTGATTTGTGCTGGATCTGCAGAATCTGTCATGAGAAACATGTATAATAATTTAACATCAGAAGGTAAAGAGGTTTCCGTTATTTATTCAGCAAAACGTCTTGAAGATCTTCCATTTCCCAAGTTAATTGTGAGACTGAATAACAACAAACAACATTATATAACACTTACAGAAGAAAAAGGAACTCAATTTAAATCGGATCGTATCACAGAGCATTTAAAAACAAAAGATCTTGATCCTGAAACATCTGTTTTCGTTTGTGGTCCAGTTGGTTTTGAAAATGATGCAGTAAATATGTTACTCGACAAATCACACCCCGCGCAAAATATTCACATTAGTCATTGGGGCAAAATTCTCCCTGTAGATTCAAACAGTCTTGTTCATCGAGGTTTTAAAATTAAAGAAAATCCTCCGACAGAAAAAGCGAATGCCAATGAGTTACCGCAAATAAAAATAGCCTAGCACTCATTATGGGAGTCATTCATGATTCCCATTAGATGTAGATTGAATTTCTTTAACATCTTCTGTAAAGATTGAAGTCTCAGGATAAATATCATTTTTATCCTGAGACTTCAAAAATCTTCATCTAGACACAATGTAGAAGCTTTAGTTAATATGTGTCTTTTCCAATTACGGATCAATTCAATAGAATATGGATTTTTCATCGATGCAGAAGGTCAAGCTATTTTATTCCCCATGGCAGCTTCAATTTTTTCTTTTAGTATTAATAGACATTGCAATTGTCTACACCACCAAAAACTCTATTCTATGGTTCAGTGCCCCAATTTACTTATGGGGTCTCGGGATGAGCCTGCTTTTGCATTATTATTTAGGGTTACTCTACTCCGCTGCCTCTGAAAAAATAAAATACATCCTTGCATTTTTATATGCAATTTTATTTGCTTTTATGATTTATGTTAATTATTTTTTAATCAAATTCACAGGTCTTTATTTTGACAAAGACGCTTTGCAATTTATTAAAAAAGATCCTGCATATCTATCAGATTATCTGCATACTTTTGTCCTAGGCAGATACGGTGTTCTTCTTTTTGTCTTATTCGTTGTACTGTTCATTATTTGGCATCCTAAAAAAAATAGTTCAAGAGGCACTATTTCTTTAAAAAAAACAATCACCCTTCCTTTACTCTATTTTATCTCTCTTAACATAATTACCGGATTCAACAAAGAGTATAAGCTTCCGATAGATACCAGTACTTTTGTAACCTTGGGTGATATTTACGCTGTTTCAAATAAACCTGTTTTTCATTCATCACATCGTACAAAAATATCGAAAGGACTTCCCCATAAAGCTATTTCTCCGAATGTTTTATTAATTATCAATGAATCATGGGGAAAAACAAAAGGATTACCATTTTATGGCCACTCTACAAATGCAATGCCCAATTTAACCAATTGGATAAAAGATGAGAAGAATTCATTTTTTATATTTAAAAATGCTCATACTAATTCAACGCAAACTGATATTAGTATCACTTCAATGCTCACAGGGGTTTCTCCCGAAGAAAGCGTTTTTAAATTACATAATATGCCTTTAGCGTGGCAATGGGCAAAAAGTGCTGGCTATCAAACATTTTTTTTATCATCTCAACGTCTTTCTTGGTGTCATTTAGATCAATTCTTTTTTACTAAGGAGTTAGATAATCACGTCACTTTAGAAAACCTCAATGCACCTGTGATCAATGATATGGGATGTGATGATTTGATTGCAGTGGAACAATTGCCAGAGCTCTTAAACTCACGTGATCCGTCCAAACCATTCTTTGGGGTATTCTTGTCAAATGCACTTCATGCCCCCTTTCAGCAGAATAGCAATTTATTAACAACCACTCCCTCGTTCAAATCAAAATACAATAATGCCCAATTTATATTGGATACAGCTATCACAAATATCATACAAAATTTAAAAAAGAGAGATCATCTAAAAAATACCATCGTAGTTATTACCGCAGATCATGGTGAAGTTGAACATCCTATGCACTTAAAAGCCGCAAGATTATATTCATTTTACAATGAATACTTTTCTATCCCTTTTCTAATTTATATGCCTCAAAATTGGGCAAAACAACATCCTCAATTAATCAATAACTTAATAAGTAACTTGGATACCAATGTAAGTAATCTAGATGTTATTCCATCACTTATAGATTTATTTAACCCGAAACTGAAGCAAAATAATAAAAAAATAATCTCCCAAATGAAAGGAAAATCCTTATTTCAAGTAATTCCAAAAAATCGATTTATTATTGGTGTTAATTCAGGTGATCGTAACAGTTGGCATGTTGATGGTTTTGGGATTGCTTATCAATCAAAACGTTTTGTCTATTCAACACTCACAGGCGCCCAATATTTTGATATATCCACAGATCCCAATGAACTTCAAGATATATGGAGAAATACAGACGAACAAGAAAAGGAAAAAATTTTATCCCTAGTTCAAAGTACTTATCATCTTGAACGTATTTACCGTCCTACCTATTTATCACGATATCATTTATGGTTGCGTTTGAAAGATTGGTGGAGCAAATCGAGTACAGCATGAGCCTTAGAAAGGCTATCGTTAACAGCAAATTTATATGCCAGTATTTTTACAAACCATACTCACCATAATGGTATGTTGAATGTCTCAATCTTTATCAGCAAAAATATCTAAAAGAAGTTCATTGAAATTTAAAATTTTTTCTTCATATTTTTCATTCATAAGAATACTGCAAATTCTACTTGCCCACTCAATTTAACCATTACAGGCAATGCCTTATCTGGTAGCGAAATAAAAGGTGCATTTTGAGATGAACAGTAGATTTTACCCAAAAGTGAACAAGTTACTTCTTGCTACTCGAAAGATTTTTGACATAATCTCCTAGAGCATACCTATTTGAAAAATCTTTGACATAAGTTCCCAGAATATACCTATCATAAGTCTTTTTGAACTGGCCATTTTTTTGAAACTCAAGTAAAGCATCATTAATCTGTTGTAATAGTTCACTCTCCCTCTTATTTACGGCAATACCCAATCCATATCCAATACCAAACGGCTTTCCAAAAGTAGTAAAGACAGGAATTTGAGTGGCCCAATACTGGGCTGACAATGCATCCTGTAAAATAAAATCAACCTCCTCATCGCTCAAAGCCTGAATAAGCCTGGGGGTAGAGTTATAATTTACAATTTGAACATCAGAAAAACCTGAGTCTTTAATTATTTTTTCAAACATAGTGCCAACTTGAATCCCTATTTTTTTTCCATTAAACGCGTCTTTAGAAAAAGGAACGGCAGCCCATTTTTTTAATGCCAGATATCGGGCATCACTTGGAAGGTAGGGCAATGAAAAATTGACATGCTCGCTTCGTTCTGCAGTAATTGTAATGGATGCAACACCTAAGTCTGCCTCATTTTTTTCTATACTGGAAAGAATAGTGTTTTCCAAAAAACCGGAGCGATATTGACACTCACGTTGTATAGTTCGACAAATATCCTCCATCATTTCTATATCAAAACCAAATAATTGTTTATTTGCTCCTTGCATAATAAAAGGAGGGTTAAAAATTTCTGTAGCCACTATAAGTGGACGTAATGAATCCGCATAAGAGCAAGAGATAAAGAAAGAAAAAATAAATAAAAATTGAGTCCATCGCTTCTTTATAGCTAAAAGTCCTAAGAAATAGGAAGTTATGGCTTGTATCATCACAGACATTTCCCTTGTTTTTGTGAACTCCTAATTTTTTAAAAATGTAGCGCATTTTCCAGAATGGTTCAATGCTGGAATTTTAGACGGAGAAAAAACCTAATGAATTGGTCATGGAAAACAAATTGTGTGCAAATAAAGTAAACGTAGTGGCCTGCTTGCAGTCAGGATTAATCATGGTTAATAATCCTGGTCGCAACCTATAGCGATATTGATTGTTTTATTACTTAACTAGCTCTACAGCTCTACCGCTTCATAAAAGGTAAACTACAATATTTGGATATATTGAGATTCTCAACTTGACTTGATGCTTGCTGCGTCATATTGATTTTCCACATTGCCCACAAAACTTAGAAACTGATCTAGGACATTGAAGACACGCTAAAAGAAGTTTTAGACGATTGACTTCACTTATTAAATTCAGTGTTTCATTTAAGGCACTAATTTGGTTTTGTGTTAGCATGATTAGTTTAACAGTGCCTAAAAGTAGTGCGAATCAAAACGATTTAAGAGTAGTTAAGTCAATCGACTTAAAAATGCTTTTCTCTGTTATATGCCATACTATATCTATATTAATTGATAAGTTGATCAGAATATGGAAATTCATACTCAGCAAAGGCCATTACCTATTTATCTTGTTCATCAAGACCCTAATATAATTGGGTT
The DNA here is from genome assembly GCF_001648595.1 of Legionella bozemanae. Classification (GTDB taxonomy): domain Bacteria; phylum Pseudomonadota; class Gammaproteobacteria; order Legionellales; family Legionellaceae; genus Legionella; species Legionella bozemanae. The sequence goes on from NZ_LBAW01000040.1 coordinate 12,666, forward strand.
AATTACAAACGAATTAAAAACATCAGGACATATCACATCCTCTACGGATAATGTGGAGGATGCGCTCATGCAAGTGAATAAATTCAAACCCGACTATGTATTAATCGATCAACAGATACCAACTGAAAAGATCAAAGAGCTTTGCAAATCAAATAAATATAAAGTCATCATTCTTTCTTTGGATCCTAGCAATAAAAACATTAACCCATATAAATTAGGTGCACATGGTTGTATTTATCAAATTAACCACATTGAATTATTTACTGATCAACTTAACCGTATTATTGAAGACAAGATTGATATTGAATTTTGGGGGATGACCGGCGCATTTCCAGCACCAGGAAAAGATTTTGTCAAATATGGTGGACACACTTCATGCGTCACATTAAATTTTGTAAATGAGCGCATGATCATATTAGACGCAGGCTCTGGGATCATCCCATTAGGTAATGAGTTAATCATTAAAAACCAAAACCCCATAGAGGCGGATATTTTTATCTCACATGAGCATTGGGATCATATACATGGATTAACATTTTTTAAGCCATTATATCATCCCGGAAATCTATTCAATTTTTATGGGCCACCACAAGGAGTAAAAAGCGTTCATGAGTTACTATCAGGACTTATGGATGGCATCTATTTTCCAGTAAAAATTGATAACTTACCTTCTACCATTTCATATCATGATTTAATGGCAGATCAAAATTTTAAAATTGATAATATTAAAATAGCAACAATCGCGCTTCAGCATCCATGTGCAACATATGGTTATAAAATTCAATATAATAATAAAATCATAAGCTATATCACTGATAACGAACTATATGATAAATCATATCACTTATATAATGCTGATTTTGTACATAATCTTATTCAATTTACGATGGATTCAGATATTTTAATTGTAGATTGTGCATTTACCGATGAAGAATACGATTCAGGGCGGGTATGTTGGGGACATTCGTGTCCCAGGCAAATAAGTGAGTTTGCATACTTGACCAATGCAAAACAACTTATCTTACATCATCATGACCATGATGAAACAGATGATATTGTTGATGCCAAATTGATTGTGACACAAAAGATATTAAAGGAATTCGGTTCAAAAATGAAATGTATTGCGCCTGTGTACCGACAAATAGTTCGTATTTAGTAGCAAACAGATTGAGTTATTTTTGACCTCAAAAACAATCACTCAATTTTCCCCCTCACCTTTTTAATTTATTTAATTTGTAGACTTCAACGCCCCGCGGACAACTCCACGAACAAATCCAGGGGCGGGACAGAATGAGCTAAATTTAGCTTTAAAAGGAGAGGATCCCTCAGGCAGAATACCCTAGCCTACTTTTTAAACAACACTTTGGCATTATCCGTTAAAATTTTTCTGACGAGATCTTCAGAAAGATTCGCTTGCTTAATATAATCTACAGCCCTAACGTATTTATCATGATTCGCATAAGGGTAATCTGTACCTAACAGCAAATGATCCGAGGGATAAACATCAACGGCATTATGCAAGGCCGGGATATGGCCATGAGCTACTGTGTCAACCCAAAATTTTTTTATAAAATCACTGGGCTTACCTTGAATCTCGCCTTCCCCCCAATCTGTATATAAATTATCAATACGTTGCATGATCATAGGCAAATATCCGCCGAGGTGGGTACTAATAAATCGGATATCTGGAAAACGTGAAGTGACACCAGATAAAATCAAATGCAGCACGCCGTAAGTGTCCTCAAATGGAGCACCAATCATCCAGGTAAGTCCAAAGACCTTGGTCTGCTCTCCGGTGCAACAACCGGCAGGATGCAAAAAGACAATAGCTTTCCTGCGATTTAGCTCAGCAAAAATGGCCTCAAAACGGTTTGCTTCGACAATAGAATGCTGCAAGACAGTGGTCGTCAGGGTAACGCCCCACATCCCCAATTCATCAAAGCAGCGTTTAATTTCATCTAATGATTCTTGGATATGCGGCAGAGGAAAAATCCCAAATGCCTGAAAACGTTTGGGGTATTTGGTAATAAGCTGCGCGTAAAGATTATTGGCCATTTTTGCACTGCTCACAGCATCCTCTTTATTTGCAAAATAAGGAACTTGAGGCACGATTGAAAGCACTTGTAAATCCACACCAGCGCTTTCCATTACAGCAAAGCGTGCTGCTAATTCTTGCTCATCACTTCCAGCTTTCATATAACGAGCCACATTAACCAAATCCCCTCCTTTTTTCTCAATATCATCAAGATATTCTTTTGGAAAGCAATGTGCATGAACGTCAATAATCATAATAAATTGCCTCTAATGATAATGAATTAACTTTAAGTATAGCTGGGTTAAACAGAGGAGCAATGAACATACAAACTCTTGTTACCAGCAAACACTATCTGCGTGATTTCTTAATCAGTTAAGGCAAGACCCCTAACCTACGCATAGCACCTAGAAACAGAATTCATTGATTTAACGAACGCTTGGCAAGTACCCTCTTATCCATTACCTTCCGCCATAATGGAGGGCAAAGAGACAGAATTATCATTCCCAAATAACCTGAAGGAAGCTGTGGACTTGCATCAATATGTCTTAATAATTGATAAGGACGTGCTCCATGAACATGATGATCGGAATGTCTTTGCAGTTGAAAAAGAAGCATATTACTAAGCCAATGACTCGCATTCCATGAATGTTGCTCTGAAACTTTCTCATAGAATCCATTGGCGAGTTTCTTACGTTCCAAACCATAATGTTCAATATAGTTAATGACTTCCAACAAAATAATGGCAGTCAAAGATTGAAGAATAAAGAAGAAAAGAGTGATCCATCCACCATAATAAAAAAGAGCCATTGCCATAACAATAGGCATGCTAATTATCCACCAGAATTGATTTTTCAAATGAAACCATGAATATCCTAGGCGATTTAAACGTCTACGTTCCAGGTTCACTGCAGAACGAAAAGAACCAATAATTGTTCTAGGTAAAAACTGGTATAAACCTTCTCCTAGCCGAGATGTTGCAGGATCTTTGAAGGTAGCCACATGCACATGGTGTCCACGGACATGTTCAATAAAAAAATGCCCATAACATACACTGACTAATAATAGTTTACTTAGGGTTTGAGCAATCATGGAGTTTTTATGCATGAGCTCATGAGCAAGAGTAATTCCAATCCCGCCCGTCAGAAGTCCAATTGATAAACTAAACCCAGTAAACTCTATTACTGTTAAAGGGAAATGTACGAGCAGATAAGCTGCAAGAATCAAAAAACAATATTGCAGCGGCACATACATCCAAGTAAGAAGTTTGAAATATCGGTCTTTTGACAATATATATTCTTGAGTACTCTCTGGATTGACTGGATCAACAAACCAAGTGTCAATGAGCGGAACCAATGTAAATAATATAAAAAAAGGGAGAAAAGTATAAAAATCACCAAAATAAAAACCAATAAAAGGCAGTATCACCAACAAATAAGCCAACATAAAACACAGTTTTTTACTCCGTTTCATTATGGATATCCTTCCATTTGTCTGAGAATAATCTTCAGGGAGTTGAAGTTCTATGAATGCTCATAATATGATATGATTATGCTTTTGTTTTATGCTCGCTCAATTGTTCTATAATGGCTTTGTTAAACTCCGGGATATCATCAGGTTTTCTGCTGGTAATTAAATTCCCATCCTTAACTACAGCCTGATCGACCCATATTCCTCCTGCATTAATTAAATCAGTTTTCACCGAAGGCCAAGAAGTCAGCCGTTTATATTTAACAGCCATAGCATTAATAAGAAGCCAGGGGCCATGGCAAATAGCGGCTATAGTTTTTTGTTGTTCATTGAATTTTTTTGTAAACTCCACAGCTTCAGGTAAAGTTCGTAATGTATCTGGGTTCATCACGCCACCAGGTAAGAGTAATGCATCAAACTCATTTGGATTTGCATTTTCCAGGAGTACATCAACATCAAAAGAATCCCCTTTATCTGCATGATTCCATCCCTGAACCGTTGATTTATTTGAAATAAGAAAAGTTTGAGCTCCTTGATCTTGCAACGCTTTTCTAGGCTTTACCATTTCTACTTGTTCAAAACCATCCGTCAGCAAAATAGCTATTTTAAGTCCATTAAGTGAATTCATAGTGATTCATCCTGAAATAGAGTAGTTTGATAAAGGATAGACTGTTGTATGATTTTTACAATTAAAGGAAAACATTAAAATTTTGAAAAGCAGCTCCATTTTATATATTTAATTTTACATCCAAATACAAACAGGCTGGGTCTTTTTGACCTGAGATATCGTCACTTTTTCATTAAATTTCCCTACGTACCGCGCTTTATGCCTGTACGATCCCCACAAAATTCAAAGAAAGACTGTAGTGGG
>NZ_LBAW01000041.1 GCF_001648595.1 Legionella bozemanae
GTGACCAATCGTGCCAACGTTTACGTGTGGCTTCTTACGCTCAAATTTTTCCTTCGCCATTTCAATAACCTCGTTTTAACTTTTTATTGTTTCTTAATAATTGCTTCAGCAATGTTATTTGGAGCTTCAGCATACTTAGAAAATTCCATAGTATATGTTGCTCTTCCTTGGGTAGCAGAACGTAAATCGGTTGAATAACCAAACATCTCTGCAAGTGGTACTTCAGCTCTAACAATTTTTCCTGCTGGTGAATCTTCCATGCCCTGCACAAGACCACGACGTCTATTAAGGTCGCCCATAACATCGCCCATGTAGTCTTCAGGAGTAACTACTTCAACACTCATAATTGGTTCAAGTAAAACTGGTTTGGCTTTTAATGCACCTTGTTTGAAACCCATTGATCCAGCAATTTTGAACGCCATTTCACTAGAATCTACTTCATGGAATGAACCATCAAACAAGGTTACTTTAACGTCTACTACTGGATATCCAGCAATAACGCCATTTTGCATTTGCTCTTGAACCCCTTTATCAACAGCTGGTATGTATTCTTTAGGAATAACACCACCAACAATTTCATTGATAAACTCATAACCTTTTCCAGGCTCTTGAGGTTCAATTTTCAACCACACATGTCCAAATTGACCGCGTCCACCAGATTGTCTAACAAATTTACCTTCTTGTTCCACTGTTTGTTTCAGTGTTTCACGATAAGCAACTTGAGGCTTACCCACATTGGCTTCCACATTAAACTCACGCTTCATGCGGTCAACAATAATTTCCAGATGAAGTTCACCCATACCTTCAATAATCGTTTGTCCTGATTCTTCATCTGTATGTACTCTGAATGATGGGTCTTCTTGAGCTAATTTACCAAGAGCAATACCCATTTTTTCTTGGTCTGCTTTAGTTTTTGGCTCAACAGCAACTGCGATTACCGGATCTGGAAAGTCCATTCTTTCTAGAATGACAACACTTTCAGTATCACATAAGGTATCACCTGTTGTTACTGTTTTTAGTCCAACAGCGGCAGCAATATCTCCTGCCCTTACTTCTTTAATTTCTTCACGCGAGTTTGCGTGCATCTGTAATAAACGACCTATACGCTCTCTCTTTGCCTTCACTGAGTTGTAAACTGTATCACCACTCTTTAAAACACCTGAGTATGCTCTAAAGTAGGTTAAAGTTCCAACAAATGGATCTGTAGCAATTTTAAAAGCTAAAGCAGAAAATGGTGCATCATAACTTGTTTTACGAGAAGCGGGTTCCCCATCTTCATCTACACCTTGAACGTCAGGAATATCAGTCGGGGAAGGTAAATATTCAATTACACCATCTAAAACTGCTTGAACACCTTTATTTTTAAAAGCTGAACCACAAAAAACCGGAACAATTGTGTTGCTTATTGTTAGTTGCCGCAACGCTTTTTTGATCTCTTCTTCGGTAAGTTCTTCACCTTCAAGATATTTTTCCATCAGCTCTTCAGTTGCTTCTGCAGCAGCTTCAATAAGTAGAGCGCGATATTCTTCACATTGTTCTTTGAGATCTTCAGGCACTTCTTTATATTGGAATGTCATACCTTTATTTTCTTCATCCCAATGAATTGCCTTCATTTTAATGAGGTCAATAACCCCTTTAAATTCTTCTTCTGCACCAATAGGTAATTGAACAACGACAGGATTTGAACCCAATCTTTGCTTAATTTGGGCTACTACACGAAGGAAGTTTGCCCCCATCCTATCCATCTTATTAACAAATACGATACGTGGTACACCATATTTGTTTGCTTGACGCCAAACAGTCTCTGACTGTGGTTCCACACCAGATACTGAGTCGAACACAACAACAGCACCGTCAAGTACACGTAATGAACGCTCAACCTCAATCATGAAGTCAACGTGTCCTGGGGTATCAATAATATTAATACGATGAGGTTCAAATTGCTTGTCCATCCCAGACCAGTAGCAAGTTGTTGCTGCTGAGGTAATGGTAATGCCACGCTCTTGCTCCTGAACCATCCAGTCCATTGTTGCAGCGCCGTCATGAACTTCACCAATTTTATGAGACATACCCGTATAGTACAGTACACGCTCAGTTGTGGTAGTTTTTCCAGCATCAACGTGCGCTGCAATTCCTATGTTTCTATATAGTTTTAATGGAGTAGACACGGATTACCCTCTCTCTCTTAGTTCCATCTAAAATGCGCAAACGCCTGGTTAGCTTTTGCCATCTTATGTGTATCTTCACGTTTTTTCACTGCGGAACCTTTGCTTTCATAAGCGTCCATCAGTTCACCGGCTAGGCGTAACATCATACCTTTTTCACCACGAGTACGAGCAGCTTGAACGATCCAGCGCATACCCAAAGCAATGCTGCGATCTGTTCTTACTTCAACTGGAACTTGATATGTAGCACCACCAACTCGACGCGAACGAACTTCCACGCTTGGGCGAACATTATCCAAAGCATTTTCAAAGTAGCGAAGAACAGTAGCTGAACCACTTGCAGAACCTGATTCACCTTCGTCTTCATCTGCTTTTTTAAGCTTCTTTACGCGCTCTTCTAAAACAGATAAAGCACCGTATATTATTTTTTCAGCAGTAGACTTTTTACCACTGACCATTAACACGTTAATAAATTTTGCTAACAATTCACTATGATGTTTAGGATCTGGCAAAATTTCTCTTTTAGGGACTTCTCTTCTTCTAGGCATTTCAATTTCCTACAATCAGTTATTTTTTATCTTTTGGTTTTTTAGTACCGTATTTCGAACGGCCTTGTTTACGATCATTAACACCTGATGTATCCAAGCTACCGCGTACCGTGTGATAACGCACCCCAGGTAAATCTTTAACACGACCACCTCTAATAAGAACAACTGAGTGTTCCTGAAGGTTATGGCCTTCTCCACCAATATATGATGAAACTTCAAATCCATTGGTTAAACGTACACGAGCAACCTTACGCATAGCTGAGTTAGGTTTTTTAGGTGTAGTAGTGTAAACGCGTGTACACACACCGCGTCTTTGTGGACATGATTCCAGCGCTGGTACGTTACTTTTCTTCTTTACGTCCACACGAGGCTTTCTTACTAACTGATTAATAGTAGCCATTTATACTTAACTCCGATCTGTCTCTTTTGATTATTTCGAATGCATAAGGAGGCCGGATTCTATATAGCCACGGCAGATTTGTCAAGTTTAATCTGCCGTTTTTTCGAATCCGAACTAGTGTTCTTGATTGTCTGCGTTTAATGCTTCACTTAACGCATGCTCAACATCACTTGCAGTAACAGTATGCACTGGGTGCTCACCGGCTGCAGCCTTAGCTCTTTTTGCCTTACGGCCTTGATGATATGCATAACCTGTTCCTGCAGGAATCAAGCGCCCAACCATCACGTTTTCTTTTAATCCACGTAAATCATCAACTTTACCACTTACAGCAGCTTCAGTTAGTACTCTTGTTGTTTCTTGGAACGAAGCAGCAGAGATAAATGACTCAGTTGCCAATGACGCTTTTGTAATACCTAACAATATAGGTGTACCTCTAGCGATTTGTTTTTCCTCAGCCATAAGCTTGTCATTTTCTTGCAATAAGACGCTTTCTTCTACTTGCTCACCTACTAAGAATTTTGAATCCCCAGCAAAAGTAATAACTCGTTTACGCAGCATTTGTCGTACGATTACTTCAATGTGCTTGTCATTAATTTTTACACCTTGTAGACGATATACATCTTGTACCTCATTTACGATATAGTTCGCTAATGCACCAACACCCAACAATCGTAATATATCATGTGGATTAAGTGCACCTTCAGCGATAATCTCACCACGCTCAACATGTTCGCCTTCGAAGACAGAAATATGTCTCCATTTTGGTATCAATTCTTCATGACATTGATCTTCAGAAACATTAATAAGTAATCTTCTCTTACCTTTTGTTTCCTTACCAAAACTAACCATTCCCGAAACTTCAGCCATAACTGCTGAATCTTTAGGTTTACGCGCTTCAAATAAATCAGCTACTCTTGGTAGACCCCCTGTAATATCGCGAGTTTTGGAACGCTCTTGAGGGATACGTGCGATAACATCTCCGATTCCCACATGGCTGCCATCCTCAAAATTAACGATAGCATCTACAGGCAGATAATATTGGGCAGGAACATTAGTACCAGCAAGATAAATATCTTCACCATTTTCAGTAACTAGTTTTACCATAGGTCGTAAATCACGACCTGCGGCACTGCGTTGTTTTGCATCGATAACTACAATATTACTCAAACCGGTTAATTCATCAGTTTGTCGGTTCATGGTAATACCATCGATTAGGTCGACGAATTTCAAATAACCACTTACCTCAGAAATAACTGGGTGAGTATGCGGATCCCAAGTTGCAATAACTTGTCCAGCTTCCACAGGTGAATTATCATGCACTGAAATTACCGCACCATAAGGTAGCTTATAACGTTCACGCTCACGTCCGAACTCATCAACTATTGTTACTTCACCAGAGCGCGATACAGCAACCAGATTTTTATTTTCATGCGTTACTGTTTTAATGTTATGTAAACGAATAACCCCTTTGGTTTTAATCTGAATATTATTTGCTGCTGTGGCTCTTGATGCAGCACCCCCAATATGGAAAGTACGCATTGTTAACTGCGTTCCAGGCTCACCAATTGATTGGGCAGCAATAATACCTACAGCTTCCCCGGTATTAACAAGATGACCTCTTGCCAAATCACGGCCATAACACTTAGCGCATAATCCAAATCGAGTTTGACACGTAATCGGTGAACGAACCATGATTTGGTCCACGCCTTGTTTTTCCAGCTTTTCAACCCACTCTTCATCCAATAATGTTCCTGCAGTAACCACAGGCTCGCTTTGGTTAGGAATGTAAACATCTGAAGCAACTACCCGTCCTAATACACGCTCATGTAGGGGCTCAACAATATCGCCACCTTCAATCAGAGGTTGCATTAAAATACCAGTATTAACACCACAATCGTCTTCAGTTATCACTACATCTTGCGCCACATCAACTAAACGTCGTGTTAAGTAACCGGAATTAGCTGTTTTTAGCGCCGTATCTGCCAGACCTTTTCTCGCTCCGTGCGTTGAAATAAAGTACTGGAATACGTTCAGACCTTCACGGAAGTTAGCAGTAATTGGTGTTTCAATAATCGAGCCATCTGGTGCAGCCATCAATCCACGCATACCAGCAAGCTGTCTAATTTGCGCTGCAGAACCCCTAGCGCCTGAATCAGCCATCATGAAGATTGGATTGAATGATTCTTGTCTAACCAGATTACCTTTTGCATCACGAGCTTCTTCAGTTGCTATTTTGCTCATCATGGATTTAGCAACTAATTCGTTTGTTCTGGACCAAATATCAATTACTTTGTTGTAACGTTCGCCATTGGTTACCAAACCTGAACGGAATTGAGATTCAATTTCACGAACTTCATTATCAGCATGCTCAATAATACTGGCTTTATCATCAGGTATTTCCATATCTTCAATACCAATTGATACGCCAGAACGTGTCGCATACTTAAAGCCTGTATACATTAACTTATCAGCAAAAATTACAGTTTCTTTCAAACCGAAATTTCTATAGCAACTATCAATAACCTTCGAAATAACTTTCTTGGTCATGGTACGGTTTATCGTTGCAAAAGTCATACCTTTAGGAAGAATCTCGGCAAGAATAGCGCGACCAACTGTAGTTTCCACCAGATGATGTCCATCCCCGTCGTCCTTAGGCATGCGGATTTTAATTTTAGCATGGATATCAAGATGTCCTGACTCGTAAAAATTCTGAGCTTCCTGCGCACTGACAAAAATCTTCCCTTCACCTAATGCATTAACTTTTTCTCGAGTTAAATAATATAACCCGAGTACAACGTCTTGGCTGGGAACAATAATTGGCTCACCACTCGCAGGTGATAAAATATTATTGGTAGACATCATTAATGAGCGCGCTTCTAATTGTGCTTCCAAAGTCAATGGCACGTGAACGGCCATTTGGTCACCGTCAAAGTCCGCGTTATATGCAGTACAAACCAAAGGATGCAATTGTATCGCTTTACCTTCAATCAGTACCGGTTCAAATGCTTGAATACCTAGTCTATGCAATGTGGGTGCACGGTTCAACAGGATAGGATGCTCACGAATAACATCGTCTAAAATATCCCAAACAACTGACTCTTCACGCTCTACCATTTTTTTGGCGGCTTTAATTGTTGTAGCCAAGCCTCTAAATTCGAGTTTGCTGAATATGAATGGTTTAAATAATTCAAGAGCCATTTTCTTTGGAAGACCGCACTGATGCAGTTTCAAAGTCGGACCAACCACAATTACCGAACGTCCTGAATAGTCTACACGCTTACCTAACAGGTTTTGACGGAAACGACCTTGCTTTCCTTTAATCATATCTGCTAAGGATTTGAGTGGTCTTTTGTTTGTACCTGTAATCGCACGGCCACGACGCCCGTTATCCAGAAGCGCATCCACTGATTCCTGCAACATTCTCTTTTCATTTCGCACAATAATATCAGGTGCATTCAGATCAAGAAGACGCTTCAAACGATTATTTCGGTTAATAACACGTCGATACAAGTCATTCAAATCAGATGTGGCAAAACGACCGCCATCTAATGGAACTAAAGGTCTTAAATCTGGTGGTAGAACAGGTAATACATCCATGATCATCCATTCTGGCTTATTGCCAGAATCATAGAATGCTTCGAGTAACTTTAATCTCTTCGTGATTTTCTTAATTTTTGTTTCAGAACTTGTAGTTGGTAATTCTTCACGCAAGCTCTTGATTTCTTCTTCCAAATCAACTTGACGAAGTAAATCGCGAATGGCTTCAGCCCCCATTCGTGCATCAAACTCATCACCATATTGTTCCATTGCATCAAGATATACTTCATCATTCAGCAATTGGCCACGTTCAAGTTCTGTCATTCCTGGATCGACGACAACAAACGCTTCAAAATAAAGAACACGTTCAATGTCACGTAAAGTCATGTCAAGTAATAAACCAATTCGGGAAGGTAATGACTTCAAAAACCAGATATGTGCAACTGGACTTGCAAGTTCAATATGTCCCATACGTTCACGACGTACTTTAGCCAGTGCAAGCTCGACACCACATTTTTCGCAGATAACGCCTCGATGCTTGAGTCGCTTATATTTACCACATAAGCACTCGTAATCTTTTACTGGACCAAAGGTTTTGGCACAAAATAAGCCGTCGCGCTCAGGCTTAAATGTACGGTAATTAATTGTTTCGGGTTTTTTTACTTCACCATATGACCATGAACGAATTAGCTCAGGAGAGGCTAACGCAATTTTAATTGCGTCAAACTCTTCACTTTGTCCCTGTTGCTTAAGGATGCCGAGCAAATCGCTCATTACAGGTGCTTTTCTCATTGGTTCATTCATTGGATCGTCGTTTAGAGTACTCAAGTCTATGCCTCCAAAAATTTGTTAATCAGTATGTATCGCTGAAAAAGTTAATCGTGTTCGAGTTCGATATCTATTCCAAGTGCACGAATTTCCTTCAATAATACGTTGAAAGATTCAGGCATTCCTGGGTCCATACGATGATCACCATCGACAATATTTTTGTAGATTTTTGTTCTACCTCCAACGTCATCTGATTTCACAGTCAACATTTCCTGTAATGTATAAGCTGCACCATAAGCTTCGAGAGCCCATACTTCCATCTCCCCAAAGCGCTGACCACCAAACTGTGCTTTACCACCTAATGGTTGTTGCGTTACCAGGCTGTATGAGCCAGTTGAGCGAGCATGCATCTTATCATCAACTAAATGGTTTAGTTTCAACATATACATGTAACCTACAGTTACTGGGTTATCAAATTTGTTTCCAGTCCTACCATCAATCAAGAAGGTTTTGCCATCAGAAGACAAATCTGCCAGCTGCAGCATGCGTTTTATTTCTTCTTCAGAAGCACCATCAAAAACAGGTGTTGCCATCGGTACACCAGCTCGCAGATTATCTGCCAATCGGAATAACTCTTCATCATTCAGACAATCCAGATGTACGCGTTGTACATCATCATGGTTGTATATCTTATTCAAAAACGATTTGATTTCAGCTGCATTTTGTTTTGAATCAAGCATCTGAGCAATTTTATTTCCCAAACCTTTTGCAGCTAAACCAAGATGGGTTTCCAACACTTGTCCAATGTTCATACGTGAAGGGACACCCAATGGGTTAAGAACAATATCTACAGCTGTTCCATCTTCCATATGCGGCATGTCTTCAACCGGAACTACAATAGAGATAACCCCTTTGTTTCCATGTCGACCAGCCATTTTATCACCTGGTTGAATACGTCTTTTCACAGCAAGATATACCTTAACAATTTTTAATACACCAGGAGCTAAATCATCTCCTTGAATTATTTTCTTACGGCTATCATTGAAACGCTTTTCCATTTCTTTAGACAACAGCTCAAGCTGTTTTGAAAGTTGTTCCAATTGCTGGCTGATTACATCATTTTCAAGACGAATATCAAACCATTTCTCTCTACCTATCTTATCCAGATATTCTTGGTTTATTTTGGATCCTGGTTTCAGATTTCCTGGACCACCTGTTGCTACCTTATCAAGTACAATGTTCGCTACACGATGGTAAATATCTTCTTCACGAATACGTCGCTCATCAACTAAGTCCTTACGAACTCGAGCTAAATGTTCCTCTTCAATGCTTTTCGCACGCGCATCTTTTTCTAAGCCATCACGTGTAAATACTTGAACATCAATAACCGTACCATTCATTCCTGATGGAACGCGTAATGAAGAGTCTTTAACATCAGAAGCCTTTTCACCAAAAATTGCTCGTAACAACTTCTCTTCAGGAGTAAGTTGGGTTTCACCTTTAGGAGTAACTTTTCCAACCAGAATATCGCCTGCCTTAACTTCAGCTCCGATATAAACCACTCCAGCTTCATCTAAGTTAGAAAGTGCTGATTCACCAACATTTGGAATATCAGCAGTAATTTCTTCAGTGCCTAATTTGGTATCACGTGCAATACAAGTTAACTCTTCAATATGAATCGTCGTGAATCGGTCATCTTGTACAATACGTTCGGATATAAGGATAGAGTCCTCAAAGTTATATCCATTCCACGGCATAAAGGCGACCAATAAATTTTGACCTAGAGCTAATTCACCCATATCAGTACAAGGACCATCCGCTAAGATATCTCCTTTTTGAATTATATCGCCGGTATTAACAATTGGACGTTGATTAATACATGTATCCTGGTTTGAGCGGAAGTACTTAGTCAGGTTGTAAATATCAACACCTGTTTCACCAGCTGTAGTCTCATCATCATTCACGCGAACAACGATACGCGACGCATCAACAAGATCAATTACCCCACCACGTTTTGCAACTACTGAAACTCCTGAATCAGAAGCAACAATACGTTCCATTCCTGTACCTACTAGAGGTTTTTCAGAACGTAAAGTCGGCACTGCTTGCCGCTGCATGTTTGATCCCATCAAAGCACGGTTCGCATCATCATGCTCCAAGAATGGAATTAAAGAAGCAGCAACAGAAACGATCTGCTTGGGTGAAATATCCATGTAGTTAATCTTATCCGGTGTAGTCAATGAAAATTCATTTTGATGTCTACAGGGCACTAGATCTGCAAGAATATTTCCATCCTTATCAAGAGCCACGCTCGATTGTGCAATATACTGATCAACTTCTTCAATGGCTGATAGATATTCAATCTCATCCGTCACACGGCCATTGATTACTTTACGGCATGGAGTCTCAATAAATCCATAATCATTTGTTCTAGCATAAACAGATAATGAATTAATCAAACCAATATTTGGACCTTCTGGTGTTTCAATAGGACAAACACGTCCATAGTGTGTGGTATGAACGTCACGAACTTCAAAGCCTGCTCGTTCACGTGTTAAACCACCTGGGCCCAATGCAGAAACCCTACGTTTGTGTGTCACACCTGATAATGGATTAACTTGGTCCATAAACTGTGATAATTGGCTTGAGCCAAAAAATTCTTTAATTGCAGCAGAAACTGGTTTTGCATTGATTAAATCTTGTGGCATCAGATTTTCAGATTCAACCAAACTTAAACGTTCCTTAACTGCTCTTTCAACACGTACAAGACCGACTCTAAATTGGTTTTCTGTCATTTCACCAACACTACGAACCCTTCGGTTACCTAGGTGGTCAATGTCATCCACCATACCAATACCATTTCTTATATCGATCAATGTCTTGATAACAGCCATTATATCTTCTTTAGTCAAAGTACCTGGGCCATCATCATTTTTTCTACCAACACGTCGATTAAATTTCATTCTACCAACGGCTGATAAATCATAGCGTTCATCAACAAAGAATAAGTTTTTAAACAGGGCTTCAGCTGCTTCTTTAGTTGGTGGTTCACCTGGTCTCATCATACGATAAATTTCAACAAGCGCCTCTAACTGGCTTGAAGTAGGATCAATTTTCAATGTATCTGAAATATAGGAACCATGATCCAAGTCATTAGTATAAATCATGTCAAACTCATGGATTCCATTGGTAGCCATGAGATCGAGAGTCTCCTCAGTTACTTCATCATTTGCTTGTGCAATAAACTCACCAGTAGAAGTATCTATAATATTTTTAGCTAATGTTTTACCTATTAAATAATCACGTGGAACAATCAGATCTTTCATCTGAGCTTTTTCCATTTGTTTAATATGACGCGCAGTAATTCTTCTACCTTGTTCTACAATGAGCTCACCTGTTTCAGGAACAAGAATATCAAACGAAGCAATTTCACCTCGAAGTCGTTGAGGAATTAAATCAATATGGTATTCACCATTTTTAAGATGGCAGCTTGTCATTTCAAAGAACTCACTCAGGATATCCTCTGTTTCGTATCCTAAGGCTCTTAATAAAATGCTTACTGGTAATTTACGTCTTCTATCAATTCGAACATAAACACAGTCTTTTGGATCAAATTCAAAATCTAACCATGATCCACGGTAGGGTATAATACGTGCAGAATACAATAACTTACCAGATGAATGGGTTTTGCCCTTATCATGTTCAAATATCACACCAGGAGAACGATGTAATTGAGAAACAACAACTCTCTCGGTACCATTTACCACAAATGTACCAACATCAGTCATTAAAGGTATTTCACCCATAAAAACATCTTGCTCTCTAATATCTTTGATTGGTTTAGGATCTTCGCTTGCGTCCTTATCAAGAACAACAAGTCTGATTTTGACCCTTAGTGGTGCAGAATAGGTTAAGCCCCTCAATTTGCATTCACGAACATCAAACGCTGGTTCACCCAACTTATAACCAACATATTCCAGTCGTGCATTGCCAGAAAAGCTTTCAATCGGGAATACAGAAGAAAATGCAGCATGCAATCCTGTATTAAATTGTTCGTTTGACTTGCTATCAGCCTGAAGAAAATCCCTATAGGATTTAAGTTGAATTTCAAGCAGATTTGGTATTGCCATTTTATCGGCCTGCTTACCAAAGCTTTTGCGAAATCGTTTTTTCTCAGCATGCGAATATTGAGGTTTAGCTTCTGCAACGGCCATGGTGTTTCCTCTGTAAATTATTGATGACTCAAACACGTAAACCCAGCCATGAAAACCATGGCTGGGTTCTATCTCACTGATATAACTTTATTATTTAACTTCTACTGAAGCACCAGCTTCTTCAAGTTCTTTCTTGATGTTAGCAGCTTCATCTTTAGATACACCTTCTTTAATTGTTGAAGGAGCACCTTCTACTAAGTCTTTAGCTTCTTTCAAGCCAAGACCAGTAATACCACGAACTGCTTTAATTACGTTAACTTTGTTTGCACCGAAACTGGTCATAACAACAGTAAACTCTGTTTGTTCTTCAGCAGCGGCAGCAGCAGCACCAGCAGCTGGAGCAGCAACTGCAACAGCAGCAGCGGCAGCAGAAACGTTGAATTTTTCTTCCATAGCTTCGATTAATTCAACAACTTCCATAACAGACATGTTTGCTATGGTTTCTAAAATATCATTTTTTGACACAGCCATTACTAGCTCCTGATTTAAAATTAATTTAATGATTAAATGAGATTTAACCTGCTTTTTTATCTTTTACTGCTGCTAAGGTTCTAACTAATTTAGCATGTGGCTCAGCAAGAGTTCTGACAAATTTCTCAATTGGCGCTTTCATCACGTACATCAACTTGGCAATTGCCTCATCTCGAGTCGGTAAGCTAGCAACAGCATCAATCTGATTTGCTTGATATACTTTTCCGCCTACTGATAATGCTTTAATCTCAAGTTTGTCAAATGTCTTAGTGAATTCTTTAAGTAGTCTTGCAGCATCACTAGGTGCTTCCAGTGATAATGCAATGAACAACGGGCCTACAAGCGAGTCATTCAAGCATTCAAATTCAGTATTTTTAAAAGCTCTGCGTGTTAATGTATTTCTAACAACACGAAGATAAACACCGGACTTGCGTGCTTCACTACGCAACTGCGTCATTTGATTAACGGTTAAACCACGATAATCAGCAACAACTGCCGAAATAGCCTTTGATGCGACCTCGGTCACTTCTTCAACAACAGCTTTTTTTTCAGCTAAATTTAATGTCACGTTACTGACCTCCTAATTATACAAATCACAAGGATTTGCCAGTTATGGTGGCCGTCTCTTTTAAAATTGGAGCCGGTTCACCGTCTGCGCAGGAAATTAAGCATTAGCACCTGCGGTCTTCGACGGCATGGAACCAAATCTATGCCGTGAATTCTTAAAAATGGGTGACTATATTACACAGGTATTGATGAAATATCAATAGCTATACCAGGGCCCATAGTTGTAGATAAAGAGATTTTCTTTAAATATTGACCTTTAGCAGAAGCAGGTTTTGCTTTTTTAAGATCATTAATTAAAGCAACTATGTTTTCAATGATGTCTTCAGCAGTAAAGTCTACTTTTCCGACAGTACAATGAATAATACCATTCTTGTCAGTTCTATAACGTACTTGACCTGATTTTGCATCTTTCACTGCAGCTTCAACATTAGTAGTTACTGTGCCAACTTTGGGGTTTGGCATCAGACCTCTTGGCCCTAAAACTTGACCTAGCTGTCCAACAATACGCATCGCATCTGGTGTAGCAATAACAACATCGAAGTCCATTGCACCACCTTTGATTTTGTCAGCCAAATCTTCAAATCCAACAATATCAGCACCAGCATCTTTAGCTTTAGTTGCATTATCGCCTTGTGCAAATACAGCTACACGTACAACTTTTCCAGTACCTTTAGGTAGGTTAGTTGATGAACGTACAACCTGATCGGATTTACGAGGATCAACACCCAGGTTAACACTTATATCTAAACTTTCGCGAAATTTGGTTGAAGCAAATTGCTTTAACAGGTTAATTGCTTCACTCGCGCTATATAAATGATTTGACTTAATTGTCTCTATAATCTTCTTTTGTTTTTTAGATACTCTTGCCATGGCATCCCCCTTACTCTAAACCTTCAACGTCAATACCCATACTGCGCGCAGTACCTGCAATACTTCTAACTGCTGCTGCTAAGCTTGCTGCAGTTAAATCAGGTTCTTTAATCTTCGCAATTTCCTCAAGTTGTTTGACGTTAAGTTTAGCCACTTTTTTAGTGTTGGGTGTGCCACTTCCACTTTGAATACCTGCAGCTTTTTTCAGCAGAACAGAAGCCGGTGGTGTCTTAGTGATAAAGGTAAAACTACGATCACTATACACAGTAATTACAACCGGAGTAGGTAATCCTTGCTCCATTTGCTGAGTTGCTGCGTTAAACGCTTTGCAGAATTCCATAATGTTAACACCACGTTGACCCAATGCTGGGCCTACCGGTGGACTTGGATTTGCTTTACCTGCTGGAATTTGCAACTTAATGTAAGCTTCTACTTTTTTTGCCATATTTACTCCTCATGGGTCATGCGCCAGTTTTAGAGAAAGCATGAATTACTTTCCTTTTTTAAATCTCTGGCTCCCCTTTTTTACACAAAATAACCCCGATAACTCTTGTTAAATTTAATATTTAAAAGTTATCAGGGCACCTTAGCGAACTAAGTTTTCTCTACTTGACTAAATTCAAGTTCCACCGGAGTAGAGCGTCCAAAAATCAGGACAGCTACTCTTAATCTATTTTTCTCATAATTGACTTCTTCTACTACTCCGTTAAAGTCAACAAAAGGACCCTCTTTAACGCGAACCACTTCACCTGGCTCAAACAGAATTTTGGGTCTTGGTTTAGTAACACCATCTTCAACACGCTGCATAATTGCACGGGCTTCTTTATCAGTAATAGGGGTAGGAGTTTGGCTGGTTCCACCAATAAAACCTAGAACTCTTGGTATTGCTCTTATCATGTGCCAGGTTTGATCATCCATAACCATGTTCACTAATACATAGCCAGGAAAAAACTTACGTGTACTTTTGCGCTTTTGGCCCGAGCGCATTTCAATCACTTCTTCTGAAGGTACAACAACCTCACCAATTTTATCCTCTAAATTGTGATGTTGAGCGCGAGATTTAATTTCGCGCATAACGAAATTCTCATAACCTGAATAGGCATGTACAACGTACCATTGTTTCGATTTGTGTTCTTCCACCGAATTCACCCTAAATGCGTTATTTTAGCAATTGCCCACATCATCACTGAATCGACACCCCAGAGTATAAATCCGGTCACTGCAACCATAACAATAACAATGGTTGTTGTCTGTATCGTCTCTTGGCGAGTTGGCCAAACGACTTTTAACAATTCAACTTTTGACTCTTGAGCGAATTTAAAAACTTGTTTACCTGCAGTTGTCATATAGCCAAAAAATAAAGTCAATAATAGCCACCCAAGCCATATTATTGACAGAATTGGACCTGAAAAAGTGTAGTAATATGTACAAAAAAATGCCACTGCAGTTATAAGAACTACAGCAATCCATGAAAATATATCTTTCGTATTGCTTTGCTTTTCGTTCGAACTTTTCATATTCACTTGTAAGTTGGCAGGCCAGGAGGGAATCGAACCCCCAACCTGCGGTTTTGGAGACCGCCACTCTGCCAATTGAGCTACTGGCCTAAATTAATTGGCATGAATCAGTAACTCATGCCAACACAATTTAACTTTATTACTCGATAATTTTCGCAACAACACCGGCGCCTACAGTACGGCCACCTTCCCGAATTGCGAAACGTAAACCTTCATCCA
>NZ_LBAW01000042.1 GCF_001648595.1 Legionella bozemanae
CATGCCCTTGTGCGTTGGTTATTTCGACCCCGGTAACAGTGGTGAGCGGATTAGCCTCTGCAGCAAAGCATGGACTTTTAATTAAAGGTGGAAGTTATTTAGAAACTGGACATCAATTAAAATTAATAGCCTTAGATAAAACTGGAACCTTAACTGAAGGTAAACCAGTAGTGACTGATTTTATTGTTCATGATAAGCGTAGAACAAAAGACGAGTTGCTTCTCATTGCTGCAAGCCTTGATAGTCATTCAGAGCATCCTGTCGCACATGCTTTAGTAGCCTATTGGGAGCAAGAACAACCCCGTTCTGAATTATTAGAGATTGATGAGTTTGCGGCACTCCCTGGTCGTGGCGTGAAGGGGTTGGTGCAAGAGGAACTGTTTTATGTAGGGAATCATCAACTGGCTGAAGACAATCTCGTATGCAATCCTGAAATAGAAAAAGAGCTGAAACGATTGGAGGAAGAAGGAAAAACCACAATTATTTTAAGCAATAACACTACTGTACTTGCTTTGTTTGCGGTGGCCGATACGTTACGTCAATCCAGTCAGTGGGCTATTTCAAGGCTTCATGAGCAAGGTATAAAAACAGCGATGCTGACAGGGGATAATGCAGTAACGGCACAGGCGATAGCCAAACAGGTAGGTATTGATGAGGTGAAGGCCAATGTATTGCCTACGGATAAACTGCAAGCGATTAATCAATTGTTAGAACAATATAAAGCGGTAGGAATGGTAGGGGATGGTATTAATGATGCGCCTGCTTTAGCCAAAGCAAGCATTAGTTTTGCAATGGGAAAAGGGACAGATACCGCATTGGAAACAGCCGATGTAGCCTTGATGAATGATAATTTATCCATGCTGCCTTTGTATATTGATTTGAGTCGCAATACAGCAAGGATTCTTCGACAAAATATTACATTATCTATTGCCATAAAAGGCGTGTTTTTCGTTTTAGCCCTTGGAGGTATTGCTACTTTGTGGATGGCTGTTTTTGCGGATATGGGGGCTAGTTTAATCGTTGTAGCGAATGGATTGCGGCTTTTGAACTCTCATAAAGGGCATGCGGAAATTCAAGAGGCTTAAGAATAACGAAAAGAGGAATAACTCGATGGCTCAAGCAAGTGATATGAGGTGTCTTATGGTTGATTCTTTGCTTTTTTTAGTAGTCGATGATTCCTTGGGCGAACGAATTCTTATACGCACTCAATTGCAGAAATTGAATCATAAGGTGGATATGGCCTGTGATGCGAACGCTGGTTTGGATCTTGCTTTAATGAGACGTTATGATGTGATTTTAATTGATAAGAATTTAACACAAGGATTTAATTGTCAGGAGTTGGTTATGCACATTCAAAAGTATTCGGAGTTGAATCAAGCAACGCCTATCGTGATATTGACGAAAAATCGTCACATAGATGAAGTACAACCGGAGGCAATGCAGTGTGTGAAGCCTTTTACATCACAAGATACCTTAAAGCTGATTGAATCAGTAATCCGGCTAAAGCGCACTAAATGAAGTAGCTGCTCTTGATGTTATTGAGTTATCACAGGATATCTATTTTTGAGGAATAAAAATGAAAACAAGAACTGCAAGCGGGTTATTATTTTGGACGATGTGCATTGGCTTTTGGGGAATCGGGTTAGTGTCTTGTACTTCGACTCAATCAATCCCCAAGGAGGCTCATCCTGAAAGTCAGTATGCTGGGGGCTTTGGTGGTAATGGGGAGCATGTGCATGAATTACATAACAAGAAAGTTCAGGAACACTAAATATGGAAATGAATCTATGGACTTGGTTACTGCTAGGGGTGTTGGGTATTGTACTTGTAGGTGTTTTGGTTTTTCTCAAAAAACAGAAGAAAACCATTCACTTTTATTCTTTTTTAATCATCCTTTTAATCTTAGCAGCTATTTTTTTTCATGGAGTATGGTTTAAATTGCAATAATCTGACACTGATTATTGAGCGAAGAGTAGGGGATTTGACTCCATAGAGGAGTAAGTCCATTTGTGTAGGGTATTGTGCTTTTAGTTCCGGGGCTAGTGACTATTCGAAGCACATCAACGAATTAATGATGTCCATGTCCGTGTCCATGGGGACGATATCCACCAAATGATTTATTAACTGATGTTTCATTTTTGATGTCATCCTTAGGGTGGACACAGGAGCATAATAAAGTGACTGAAATTAAAAGACAACCTCTCCAATTTTTTAATAAGGTATGTTTTGTCATATATTTTCTTTCTGTATGGACTTATTACACATTATAGACAATGAGGCATTGAATATTAAAGAAATCGATTCGGATTTTAAATTAATTAACATACTGACTTAAGTAAAAATATAGGTCATTTTGTATTATTTTTTGGAGTGATCACCAGAAAAATTCTATTAAAGAATTATGAATGAGCGGAGATTCTAAAGTCTCGTTCTAAATAGGAGGCGGTAATGAACACTGATGCAATCCCACGACGTTTTGTGATTCCATTGGGTGCCCGATTGTTTATTGGATTTATGACACTTGGATTACCTTTATTAATATTGATTATGCTTTTAGTGCCCAAAGTAAACTATATAATCCACCTGAGTCATAAAATTCAAAATGAGAATTTGCCGCCCATTCTTGATTCCCAAATTTATCAAGCTCAAGACATTTTGGAGCATTGGGCAATGACAGGAGACCCAAAAGATAAGACTTATTTTGACCATATATGGAATGAAATTCATCAAGTTAGAGTCCAGGGTGATCAAGTAATCCAAGTGTTAGATAATCAAGAAATACAACATAAATGGAAAAAGCTTCAACAACTTTATAAATCTTTGCATCAAACTCAAGCATCAATAATAAATACTCCAAGAGATCCTAATAATCCAGATAATGTAGAAAATAGCAGGAACAAAACACGAGCCATTCAAAAATCAATGATAGATCTCATTGTTGGTCCTTATTCGGAGATAACGGGTAAAAGAGAAGGGGGGCTATTTAGAGACTTATCCAAAGAAATTGAATCCCATATAAATGAAATAGATAAGGATTTAATTTCTTTAAAAGAATCTGCTTTGTGGCTGTTGATTTTAGCAATTGTTTTAACAGTGATTGTCCCTTATATGACACAGCGAGCATTATCTATTCCACTGGATTATGCAATAAATGCTGCTGAGCGAATTGCCGCAGGAGAGCGAGACGTAGCAATCGAAATCCTATCATCAGATAAATTAGGGAAGCTGCTTTTATCCCTAAAAATCATGCAAGATGCAATAAAAAAGAATGAAGAAATGCTTCGTACTAAAGAGGAGGAAACTCGAGTGTTATTGGAAACACTGATTAATTCTTCGAAAAAATTTAGTCTACATAGCAGTAAAGTTGCTTCCGGTGATCTTCGTCATCGTCTTGAAATTGAAAACGAAGGCATATTACAAGATTTGGGTCGAGATTTAAATTCCATGACGGATAGACTTTCATCGATAACAAAAAAAATTACACAAGCCAGCAGTGATATCGTCACGATGGTTGGAACGGTACTTATTTCTGCTAATAAACAAGCAAAAGAAATTAGTTCTCAAGCATCTGCGATTAATCAAATCAGTGCTTCATTGGAAGAAATAGACCATAGTTCTAAAAATACTATGGCTAAAGCTCAGGTTTTACGAGAATTGGCTCAAAATACCTATGAACAGGGAAAGCGAGGTGCTCATTCTGTGGAACAAAGCATTCTGGGTATTAGGACCTCAGAGGAAAAGATGAAACTTATTGCGCAAACTATTCTGGATTTAAGTAACCACATGCAACAAATCAGTGAAATTACTTTAGTAGTAAATACGCTTGCCCAACAATCCAAGATGTTAGCATTGAATGCATCAATTGAAGCATCAAAAGCAGGAGAATCGGGAAAAGGTTTTGCCGCAGTGGCCACTGAAGTAAAAAACCTTGCAGAGCAATCAGAACAGTCCACGGTACAGGTGCAAAAAATTCTTGAGGACATACGGCGCAGCACGGAAAAAGCGGTCATCGTTACCGAGGAAGGAGCTAACACTCTTGATTCAGAAATTAAGCTTATTGAGAAAGCAGGCGACGTTATTCATGCACTAAGTAAAATGATTAATGAAGCATCGATTTCTAGCCAACACATCGAGGTGTCTATCAGGCAAGAAGCAGTTGGAATTGAGCAAATAGTGGAGAGCATGAATGAAATTAATCGTGCTACCGCAACTTTTTCTAGTGGCATAGAGGAAATGATGGCATTTATTCATCATTTAGATGATATTGTGAAACACCTAAAAGAGGATATTAGTCTTTATAAAGTTTAGAGGGTTTCATTTTAATTAATTCATGGCAGAGTGTGATTTTTAATGCAGTTATATATCTACAGATGCTTTTTAAAGATACACCGAATTATTGCTATTCCATTACTCAATCGATTAATAATGTTTTACTTCAATAATTAATTATTTTTAATAATCACTGGGTTTTTGTATGCATGATGATATTCATTCAATTGTTCCATGCTTTCAATTAAATTTGGAGGACATCGATAAGCCTTAGCATAAATGGCATGTATACTGATGTCGGTTGTATGACCAGGTTGAGAGTGGTATCTTTCTATTGATGTGTGATGCTTTTCAAATACAACAAGGTTTGCCCCCAATTTGGCTCCTTCATTTTTAAGAAAATTTATGTCATCGGTTTTTAGATTTTTCTCTAAGCCAAGCGTAAAATGAAGTTTTTTTCCATGTACATCACTATTAAATATTTTCCCTAAAAATTCACATGATTTGGCCATTTTAGTACTTTGATTATAGATAACCACCACTTTCTCTGCATTTGGTTCTAACGATCGAGGAACACAGCCTACAATTAATTGTAGGGCTAATATAATTAAAATAAATATTCCCTTAATCATTAAATATCTTATTAATGTATATGTTTACTGAATATTAATCATAATGCATTATCAATTGAAATAACATCATCTACGTTCTAATGATCGGCACCCAAACGGCACGCTCCCGTAGACAATTGCACACCGTGAAAGACAGCTAGTGTTTTTTGGAAAAAAGCACAAGAGCGCAGAATGGTAATGTGTTCGATTCCCGACGCTAACCATATAACTTCTTGATTTATAATTATTTACTTTATACTTATTTTCAAAGGGATTTTTCGGCTTATTCATCTCCATAATGTTATTTAATTATATTGTAATTCCTCAATTTAAACCTTTTGACTCTTATAGGTTTTGTATTATATTTAACTGCATCATGCAGCTAGTCAGATTTTTTTCTTTGTTTTTCACGATTAAGTGGCTCTACAAAACGTGTGGGGAATTTTTATGTTTCAGAGATTAAAAAAGGGGATTGTTTTTCCATGTAATGTAAATGCAATACTTCTTTTTTATTAATGGAAGCAAGAAACTCAAGGTAAAACTCCTCTTCCATATCAATATGTTCTGAATCATTTTTTTGCCTACAGAATTCAAAAAGATTTTTTTCTTCTTCATCAGGAGGGATTAAATCGAATATTGAGCTGGCAATTAATTGGTTCATTTCTTTAGCTGCTTTATAAATTTTAACTCTTCTTTTGGAATTGATTGGTCAGTCAAAGTACTTTTATGGATACTTTGTATCAATGTGATAGTTGTATGTAACTTTTAGCATTATTTGGCAGGGAAATTTGTACTTTAGATGGCATGCTTAAGCTGTACCAATTAATAGGCATTCCCTAGCAGCCAGGACTACTTCATGGGTAATATTTTTTATATCATTCAGCTTTAAAATTCTATCAATCTGCATAAATAATCTATTTATTAATCGAAAATTGCCATTGGTTATACGTATGATGGCTGTCATTGCTTCATGATCAGCAAAATCATCTGGCTTAAATGTTAAATTTAACTTTTTCCAATGATGTTCTAACATAAATATCATTTCTTCTTTTGAAAGAACCCTGTACTCATGCGCAAATCCGATTCTTGAATATAGCTGGGGATATCTTGATAATTTTTTTTCTAAACCAGGCATTCCAATAAAAATAAAGCTTACATTTAATTGATCGTATAACGCTCGCAAAATTTCTAAGGCGGTAACATTCAATCGCTCTGCCTCATCAATAATGATGAGTTTAAAGTAATCCTTATAATCCACAATACTGGCCTCTATTAAAGAATCAATATGCTTTGCAGATAAATCTGGTTGTTCGTATCTTATCCTGTTAATGTTTGCTTCTTTTACTATTTGATTGAAGATTATTTGTTCCTTTAAAAGCTGATTATTCATTTGATAAGGCGAGAATGGAGGCATCGGTGTATACAAAATAGTTTTACAATCATATAACTCTTTCGGAGCTTCACTTGTGATAAGCGTTCCAAATTGATCTTTTGGAATAGAGTCTTTTAGAGGCTTGTCACTATAATGTTCTGCCGATTTTGTTTTTCCCACACCTGGTGGCCCGTAGCAAATTCCAATGTATTTGTACTCCATGCATGCGTCGCAAAATTCTTTAAACCGGAGATATCCTTTCGTCGTAATAAATTCGTTGTCATTCATATTGGTATCTTTTAATTGTGATATTTTTTTGTTTTTCTGGCTTATTTATAGATTCTTTTGGCAGAGTACCTGGTATTTTTCCAGGACATTGTAAAATTGCATCGACTAATGATTGGCGCTTTTTTATATTGTCACGTAGTTCTTTTTTTCTTTGGCTTCTGGCTGCGATAATTTCTTTTAAGCTAGTAGTACCGCTATCTAAATCCTGTGAAATAGCACGGCATAAAAACTTACCTTGATAAAAAACATAAATTTCCGCCATATCTCTTGGATCGTAACGAATTAGCACTTCTTGTCCAATAAAGCCGGCTAACGTTGTAGAAAAATATCGTAATCCTTGGAATTTTATGCCTTCTCTGTGAACTTTTCTTGGCTTCGTAATTGTTAATAATAGTAAGTCGAGAACTTCTTGGCTTTTAGGAAGTTGCGGTAAAAATTGATTGGCTTGCCAGTGTTGAACTGGTGGAATCTTCGTTGTGCTATGGACGCTATGGTTATAGTCACTGAGGATAAATGCCTTTAGCTTGGACTCAAAAATTTCTAAAGTAAAACATTTATCTTTTTGAGTCATTATCCCATTCTGGAGATAACCAGGTAGATCTTGCAGAAATTGTTGATTAATTGTGCCAAAAAATCGTTCTACCTTACCTCTGCCCCTTGGCTTCCCAATACCTGAAAAAATTAATTGGATCTTCAATGAAGCACAAACCTCTTCTATATGTTTTGAAGTAAAATCGGAGCCATGATCAGTGTATAGTATTTCTGGGACCCCACAAATAGGCCAATTACTTTCACTCTTTTTCCATATAGCCTGTCTTAATGCTAATGCAGTTTGTTGGGCTGTTGGGGCATTAAAGCTTAGGTAATAACCAGAAATTGCTCGGCTATAATCATCAATAATAATGGTTAACCATGGTCTTTTCAGCTCTCCTTTACCATCATGCACATAAATATCAAGCAATGTATGATCAGCTTGCCAAATTTGATTTGGTCTATCAGCTTCTCTTATATAAAGAAGATCAAATTTTTGTTGATACGATTTTGTTCCATCACGTGCCAGGCAAATCAAATCGGGAGGAATATTTTTAATTATCTTTGCAACAACCCCATAGCTAGGCTTTGGAAGTTTATGATCTTGTGCATAAAGTAAAATTTGACGATGAATAGAGGCAACCGTTCTTTTTTGTTTTTGTAAAACTAATCCTTCTATAATATTCACTAAATTATCAGATAATTGCCGATATTGCCCTTTATCTCTCCACCTTTTTTGTTCTAATCCCTTTAAGCCATTATTTTTGTATTGATTAACCCAACGATGCAAACTTCTAATGGGGATTTCTTTGTCTTCAGAAATGAAGGTTAGTGTTGAAATATTATCCAAATAAGGTTGAATGATCTTAAATTTATAAATCGCATTCTTTTTAGTCATTTTGATTAAACTAGTCCATTAAATGTATAATAAAAAACGGTCGTTATTATACATATATTTTGGATATACAAAACAGTTTATATTTTTATTATTAATTGTATAATTGATACCATCATTTAAAGTTAAATGTAAACAAGTTAATTTTTGATTAAATTATGACCAAAACAATTGCCTATATTCGCGCCTCCACCGATAAGCAAGATTTGAACAATCAAAAACTGGAAATTTTTGAATTTGCCAAAAAACATAAACTTGAAGTAGATGATTTTATCCAGATGACGATTTCAAGTAGGAAAACTAGCAAAGAACGTCGTATAGATGAAATGCTTGCCGCATTAAATGGTGCGGATACTTTAATTGTTACTGAACTAAGCAGATTGGGAAGAAGTACCGCAGAAGTTATTGGTTTAGTCAATGAACTAATAAAAAAACAGGTACGGGTAATTGCCATAAAACAAAACCTTGATATTAAACAGCATGATATGACATCAAAAGTCATGATTACCTTATTTTCTCTTTTTGCTGAGCTTGAGCGTGATCTTATTAGCCTTAGAACTAAAGAAGCGCTTGCCAATAAAAAGTCACAAGGAATTCAGTTGGGTAAGCCAAAAGGCACGATTCAGAAAAGTAAGTTCGATAAAGATGCGGATAAAATTAAGGAACTTTTAGCATTAGGTTTGTCTGTTAGGAAAATCTCAGTTTTTTTAGGATATAGCAATCATATAGGCCTCAATGCCTATGTTAAAAAGAGGAAACTACGAGCGGCTATTCCGTAACATGATTGTATTTAACTGCATTTACCAATTGCAAGAATTACATTACGAATTTTAGAAATAATTTTTTTTGAAATTAAAATTAATAAGGTATTTATATAAATACCGAGTGTACAAGAGGATACTACATGGGTTGCGAATGCCATCAAGCTGCTGTCATAGCAGATAGAAAAGTGCTAAAAATAGCATTAACATTAAATTTTGCCATGTTTGTTGTAGGATTAATTGCGGGAATTATAGCAGAATCTACAGGGCTTATTGCAGATTCTTTCGACATGCTTGCTGATGCATCCGCATATGCTTTGGGTCTCTTAGCAGTAGGTCGAGCTATGCGTTTTAAAACCACAACTGCAGCGCTTAGTGGAGGTTTGCTATTAATTTTAGGAGTCGGAGTATTAGTTGATGTTGGGCGGAGAACTTTATTAGGTAGCTCTCCTATGAGTACTATTATAATAAGTATTGCTTGTATATCCCTGGTCGTAAATGGTGTTGTTTTGTATCTACTTCGCCGATTTAGGAATGGAGAAATCCATCTTCGTGCTACGTGGATTTTTACCAGAGCTGATGTTATTGCAAATCTAGGAGTTATCTTGTCAGGAGGATTAATAGCAATAACAAATTCTCGCTATCCTGATTTGATTATTGGAACTGCTATTGCTCTGTATGTCATAAAGGAAGCATTTGAAATTTTAGGCGAAACTCATAAAACACATCTTGAATCCAAGCAAAATTAATGGTTGGGAGCACGTCTATAGTGCCAATTAAAAGTCTAATTTTCCTGCCAAATAAAAGGAAAAGTTACAAGGAAACCCATGGATTTATTGGATCGTCAAAATACGAAAAATCAAAAGTTTGTGATAGATAAGATTTTTCATCCTTTGGATGTGCATTTTGACACAAATTCATTATCTGCCTGGCTGTCCTATTATTACTCAGTCCATGTGAAAGGCGCTCCTGAAAAAACAGAGCAAGCAAAAAAGAAAGACTTATCTAAATTCATGCAATTTTTTCAAATGGAAGTAGGGCACGACGTAGTTGACAGTTGGACTCCTGCAGTCAGTAAGCATTTCCAAAAGAACTTATTAAAGACAATTTCTGAGAAAACCGGAAAACCTTTTAAAGCAACATCAATTAATCGTACCATGGCAACCATTCGTCATGTTGGTCGGTGGCTCCATCAGCAGCGCCCATTATTGGCAGGTGATCCTCTAGCTCAGGTTAAGGATTTACAAACCGATGCTCCCGATTGGAATGGATTATCTTCCAGACAATTAATGCGTTTAAAATCAGCGTGTGAACAGCGCATCAAAAGTTGTACTCGAAAAAATCAAAATCCTTTGATGGAAACCGCCCTTTTTTATGTATTATTGGGTACAGGGCTTCGTGAATCGGAAGTGGCTTCGTTAAATGTAGGTCAATATCGACAGAAGAGTTTATGCGAGGTACTACGCCATAAGTCTAAACGTATTAGCCAAAAAATTCCTTTGCCACAAGAGAGTAGGGGATATTTAGATCAATATTTAAATACTAGAAATTCTAACGAGGACGAGCCTCTTTTTGTAACACGTTATGGTACTCGCTTGCAAACCCTTGATGTTTACAGAATTTGCCAAAGAATTTTAAAACAAGCATCGGCATTTTTGCCTGAGCAAGAGAAGTTTGAATTTACGCCGCATAAACTAAGGCATACTTTTTTAAAGAAAGTGACCGATAAATATGGAGTGCACTTTGCTCAAGAACTTAGTGGTAATGTGTCTATTAAAGAAATATTTAGATATGCCAAGCCTAGCCAGGACGAGATACAAGAAACTATTGAGAATCTTTTTGCTTAACGGTGGTGAAAATGGATGAAAAAAGTTATTGGGTTTACATGTTGCTCTGTGACAATAATACCTATTATACAGGATATACAGATAATATTGAAAAACGGTATCAGTCGCATTTGAATGGAACTGGTGGTTGTAAATATACACGAAGCTTTAAACCCATAAAGTTAGCTCAAGCCTGGGAAATTAAAGAAGGAAAGGGCAGGGCGATGCAATTGGAGCGGTTAATTAAAAAATTAACCCGATTGGAAAAGGATAATTTGGTAAATGAACCTAATTTACTGATGAATAAATATAACTGAGGCCATCATGGATTTTAAAATTATTCCTATCCAAGTAGAGCACATTGAAGCTTTTTGGTCTGCGGTAGACAGTGTGGCTTATATTTATTTTCTTATTATGTACTCAACAGAGACTAAGTTCATTATAATTGAGTTACCTAATTATGCTTAATTATCTGATCTATTTTAAAGGCTTTTACAATGACTCTGGATTTAATTCTTACTAAAGATGAACTGCAGAAAAAGATTTATGAAATACGTGGTATCCACGTTATGCTTGATAAGGATTTAGCAGATTTATATGGAGTTAAGCCGATTCGCCTTAGAGAACAAGTCAAGCGTAATATTAAACGTTTCCCAGAAGATTTCATGTTTCAATTAACTCCCGATGAGGTGGAAATCTTGCTATCGCAAAATGCGATACCTTCAAAAAAGAGTCTTGGAGGGTTTCTGCCTTATGTATTTACAGAGCAAGGTGTGGCTGGAATATCAGGTGTATTAACAAGTGAGAGGGCGATAGCAGTTAATATTACTATTATGCGAACTTTTGTGGAAATGCGTCGATTTCTCTCACTTAATGGGGAGATCATTAATAGACTTAGCATCTTGGAAAAACGTCAAATTGTACACGAGATAAAGGCCACAGAGCAGTTTGAAAAAATTTTCAATGCATTAGAGGACAGAAGGGATCATAATGAACAGGGAGTATTTTATGATGGCCAAATATTTGATGCATACCTTTTTGTTTCAAAATTAATTAGAGCAGCAAAATCATCAATAATTCTTCTAGATAATTACATCGATGAATCAGTGTTAGAACAATTGGCAAAGTCAAAACCTAATGTGCAGATTTGTATATTGACTAAGAATATTAGTAATAATTTAAAACTAGACATTAAAAAATATAATGAGCAATATAAAAAAATGGAATTTGTTCAGTTTAGTTTATCTCATGATCGATTTTTAATTATTGATGATCACGATATTTATCACATTGGTGCTTCATTAAAAGATTTAGGGAAGAAGTGGTTTGCTTTCTCGAAACTAGAGTGTGAAAGTTTTGGTCTAATGGAACAAATAAAAAATGCAATAAAAACGAGCTTGAGTCACAATTTATGACTCAACCGATCTTTTCATCCAATTAGCCTATCGGTTACCCCCTAAGTTATCTAATGGCGTATACATCAGATAAACAGAGCCAATGGCTTAAAATTCCTTAGAAGAGGGGAGGGATATCTATCAAATAAAATCTCTTAAGTCTGAATACTTTTGAAACCAAGCATAGTAAAATAAGAGAGCGTTCATATCACTCAAATAATATCTCTTTTGTCAGAGGTGGGGTTACTTCATTACTGTCAAGTAGCTTGATAGCTTTATCTATATTATCAATAAAAAATCCTCTTCCTATCAATAACCGAGTAATTTTTCGATAATCATTAGGATAATTGTTGGGGTCTAATTGACCTATATTTTTTTTCAATGCACTTAGTGTTCTTTCATATTCTAAATGTTGCTGAACCTGGTCTTGTTCAATTCGAATAAAATCTTGCAGATCTTCTGGGCTAGGTTCATAAAAAGAGGCATATGGGCGCAGTTTAATCGTTTCTCCGCCTAATAATTTTAATTTGCAACCATTATGGTTATATTTTATAAAATAACCTTTTAAAACATTCCCGGAAGAGTTAACGACAACTTTATGGTAGATGGGAAGTTTCCAATCATCACTTATAAGCATTCGATTATCATTAATAGAAGGAACGTTGGTTTTAAAATCACAATCAATAGATTGTGGCTGAATACAAACTTGTTTTTGATCAGATTGACGAATTCCCTTTATCAATTCACCTAACTCATTCACCAATAAAACATCTTGTGTTAATAATTCTACGTCAAAGTATTTTAAACTAGCGCCAATAGAAATTTTAGAGGCTAATTTTTCTAATTTGCGTTTCGTATAGATTATATTTTCAATATGGCATTTTAGAATGAAAAGTTCAAAATCGGTTGCATTAGTAATACGCGTTAATTCTTCTTGAAGTAGAAATGGCATTTTGATGGTTTGAGTAGTCATATAACTATTTTACATATAGGTTAAAAGGGAAGAACATCCTAAAAGAACTTCAATATAATCAAATTTTATTTCATTGAATACTATGGCGGATCGATTATTTTCTTAGGTCTGATAACACGATTCTCAGATTTAAGAAGGGCGACCCAACTTTTCCCATCTTGCTGACACATAAATTTATTTTGATTCTGATAAGATTTCTTTCTTATGATCAGCCAGTAATTTGAGAGACTCATTTTTATTAATAAAAGAGACAGGTAAAATCCAATCTATAAAGGTAATCACTGTCTTATCCAAAACAGTTGGCTCAACACCGTAAGTTTTTGCAGCAAGTTCGGAAAGCTCTTTTATGGTGATATAGGTTTGTTTTTCTTTTTTCTCTAGTTTTGATTGAACTGAATAAGAGTGAAAAAGGAATATGCCAATAATAGCTATTGGCGCTAAGTATTTATATGTATTTCTTATAATGCTTTTCACTTAAATATCCTTTTTAAAAATTGATAATGCTAACTAACTTAACTATCTATTCCAATAATCAAATGAATTTAATTGATTATTGGGATGCATATTGCTAAAGCTGGAATGATGATTAATATGGTGATTAATGGAGTGATTGAAATTAAATCCAAATGGACTTCCTCCTGCATCATAGGAACCAATCATAGGCAAACCAGTAACAGGATTTACTCTAAAAATATTATGTGGATTATTATTGATTAATTGCTGGTGGTTAATAGAAAGATGCTCACCCTGATTTAATATACCATGTCCCTTAATTACATTAGGTAAAATATGTCGTTTAAAAAATTCATTTTCCATGTAATTAAAATTAGCATCTTTTGATGTAATGGCTTTTTGATATTCGAGATAGCCTGGTGGTGGTTCTAATACAAAATCCTTAATTCTAATAAGCAATTGCATTAGTTTTTTTATACGATCAATTAACACCTCCTTTTGAAAAAATAGTTTCATTTTTTATCCCACTTTATAATTAATCCCTTCACAAACGCGCAAAGGCACGCGCTCTTTATTTATTCCATTGGCCATTATTCTAACTATACAATAATAGTACTTCATAAGGATTGCGCCTAGTTGTATTTCCTGATTCTACACACACCACGCAATGTGATTGCTTTAAAGAATTTGCGCATAACCATATGATTTATATATAAATAACTAAACAACCCTTTAAAAACGAGTAATTTAAAGTAAAATCCCTATGTATACAATTGTATGCATATACCCCTTGTAAAATCAATGGATATCAACTTAAAAATACAGTTGTATACATAAATAATACTA
>NZ_LBAW01000043.1 GCF_001648595.1 Legionella bozemanae
CTGCCGACGAAAAACTGCTGGATGGGATCATGCTTATCTATTAAAAATTTTAACAAGCTAAGTAGATTTTAGGGGGAATTTAATGCGTTTGCCATGACTTAGCCATGATTCTAGTTTGCGCTAGGATTATGGTTAGTGCAGCGCTGGTGTTAGCAGCACCGGCGCGGCACGCTTCAAGATTAGTTTAGGTCTCTTTTCAACAAAAAGTCAACCAATTCGATGCGTTGGAACGAACCAATGAATCCTCAGGTTTTTTAATTTCAACCTCGGTACAACTCATTGAATCAAATAAAAAAAGCACTTTATAGAATGAAGAACACACTCAATGAACCATTCCCAACGCATCATTTCCAAATATAATTAGCCCACTTAATTGATAAGGGGTTCAGTGAATACCGTGTTAGCTGCCTCAAGACTCATGATTCAATCCCAATAAGGGCAGTTGAATACCCTCATAGATCTTTTCTTGCTTCAATTTGATTCCTATGCCTAACAATCTTACTGGCATACGTTTTCTCAAAAAACCTTCGTGTAGGAGTTGGCATAATATATTTAAATCGAGACTGTCATGCACACATTCCACCGTGGTTTGCTGAAAATCATTAAATTTTAATTTAACAAAAAGAGTGCAGATTGAAGACAAAGAAGATGTACTTTTAGTCACAGAGTTAGGAGCGCTGATTAAGGGAATTCGCCAATCGGATAAGCAAAGCATTTGTATCGAACCACAATCGTTTAATTTTGATTGTAGACAACCATCTCATCTCGCATTGTCTTGTACTGATAAAATACATTTCAGTTGAGAACACGAGTTAAGTTGACGATGCCCCACTCAGCTATTGATTATTCACAAATGAATAACATATAATTGAATTAACATTAACCACAATGATCAATTAAAACCCCATGATTTTAACATGATTGAAATTAGGGCATAAGAATATATGGATAATAAATCAGAACCTAATCAAAAATTTAAGTGGCATTTGTATATCAGAACAGATTCGCATTCTGCAATTCATGCGCAACAAATCCTAAATTATCAGGTTACACCTGCCGAACACATGAATTTGTCTCCCATGTCGAGCCAAGCCTACATCAACTCAGGTTATTTAAGTACCTTTGAGTATGCAAAAGGCCAAGGATTGGATGCCGTTCTCAATTATGGAGCATATAATAATGTCCATTTTATTTTCCTTCCTGAAACAATTTGTGAAACACATTTCTTAACCGGTGGCACTCGCGGTTTAGAGAAAGATGATGAGAACAATACTATTTTCCCTAAAAAAGCTGAAGGAAGTGCATGGGATCTTCCCGTCTTTAATACTTTAATTCCGCAAATTTTTTTTACAAGTAATATGGAGGTTGAATTAGGTAGCATGGTAACCCGAGGGCTCCAAGAGGTATTACTTGGGGGGAATTGGAGCGATTATGCTCAGATAATTACTCTTAGCAAGCAGAAAGTTCAGGAGATTAGGAGTCAATTTACAGGAGATGAAGTGGCTCTTTATAAAGCGCTCACCACTTATACAATCCCATACATTAATACAAGTAAAACTGAACAGCAACTTTCCTATGACACGCAGTTAGATCGGGCTCACAATATTGCCTGGTGGCAAACACTTAAGCAAGAGGAAAAAAGAATGATTGGCTTTGTTCACAGCATCATTCATCACACTATTTATCATGAACCTTTATTAACAGATCACAACTACTTATCTGCTCTCGCATCGATTTCTGCTTATAAAAATAAATTAGAATCCGAGTATCCTTTAATAAAAAATTACTTTCAGGCTGCTCAAGAAACACAGGACTTGTTATTACAGCTAGCATCATTCTATACAATGTATCATCACCCACAACAACTTTTATTTAATCAATTAAACAAGTTTATAACTGCGAATTCGCTGTGGGATAATCAGTTACTTACTAATGAATGTAATAAACTTCAGGTTTATAATCAACGTTTAAGTTCAGAGCTTCGATTCTGGATAACTTACAAAAATTTTGAAGCACTTAATCTTAGCGAAGAAGAAATAAGACTACATTTTCCTGAGATAGTATATTTTGTACAAAGAATAGAGACCAGTCAAAAAAACGCCAGCACTGTACTCAACTTGCTAGAAGATTCAAATATATTCGATGAATTAGCTCAGCTAGATTTAAACACAACAGACAGAAAAGTAAAAGCAATTAAAATACAAAGAAGTATTCTAGGATCGCAAAAAATAGTTCACCAGTTTTGCGATGAATTAAACATTTTTCGCACCCCAGTTAATTATTTAGCCCTTTGGTTTAAAAATTTTCACGATACCTATGCTATACCCTATATATTGCACAGG
The DNA here is from genome assembly GCF_001648595.1 of Legionella bozemanae. Classification (GTDB taxonomy): domain Bacteria; phylum Pseudomonadota; class Gammaproteobacteria; order Legionellales; family Legionellaceae; genus Legionella; species Legionella bozemanae. Next base: position 2,343 of record NZ_LBAW01000043.1, read on the forward strand.
AATAATTACGAAGAGATATTTAATATAGGAATAACCTTAGAAAAGATGTATAAAAGCTTGGATAATATACGAAAAGAATTAATTTTCTTAATACAAGAATTGGATAAAATTAAAGCTGAGAATTTTCTTCTACAAATAACAAAATCTGTTAGTGTAGCAATAAACAACATAAATGAACAAATGATTAAAAAAAATGATCCAATTGGTTCTGGAAAAGAAATGATTGAAATATTCTCTACTGTATCCACATTACTATCTTTTACAAGAACGAGAATTGATACACATCGATTTGTAACACAAAACGAAAAAAAAATCGAAGAAGAAGCTTGGCACAAATTGTCTGCTTACTCTGCATCATCTTTGAACTCACAAGCTCTGCGTTGTTAACTGCTCCTTGCATCTTCCAACAATATATCGCTTGTAAAGATTTAATGGGTTGCTAAATGGTATTTGAAAGCGAAATGGGGGAGTTGACAGCCTGTACACACCAGGCCAAAAAGGAACACTTATTTAACTTAAGTACGGAATGTATTTATCAATTCATTTTAAAAGATAAGTTACAGGGTGGCAGTCTATTTAAACATTTAAGACATCAAAATAAAAAGTATCGCAAACGCTATGGGAGTTCGAAACGGTTAGGGCCTATTAAAAATAGACGTTTTATTGATGAAAGACCTAAAGTTGTGGATGAAAAAACGCGCGTTGGTGATTGGGAAATTGATACGACTGTTGAGACAATAGCATGCATATGATTTTTACCAATAATCGTATCAATTTCCCAATCACCTACCCGAGATTTTTCATTAATTATCGCTGGCCCTTTATCAATAAATCTTCTATTTTTGACAGAACCACTTCTACTAGGACTCCCATAGCGTTTACGATACTTATATAAATCACCACCCTGGCTTCTATCCTAAATAGTATTCTTTTTTGCATATCCACATATATGATCGGGACTCCAATTGTCTTTAATTTTTCCCTAACAAATACCTTAATTTCTTCAGTAAATTTTACATACTTATTTTTACATTTCTTACGATTATCAGAGTTAAATTGGGTGTAGTCAGCTTTGTAAGCCCAATACCATAAGCGAGTACGAACAAAGGTCATATTTCTATTAGGTGCTCTACTAATGGTTGATTTATTAACACAAATTTCATCATCTATCTGTTGCTGCGTATAAACAGATCTCCATAAAGCTTGGATTTTACACCGCTGTAAATAGTTCAAATGCTTATAGATCATAACTCAACTCATAGATAGAAATTAAACGTATATCCGCGTTCTTCCTTGAGGTATTTATGAAAGTACAAAAAATAAAACTGAGTTCTTATGATGTCACAAAGAGAGTTCTTGATGACAATCACTTGCCAAAATCAATTATCGAGTTTGTTCGCTATCTAAATAATGACGTGGTTAAGCAAAACGATACAACTGAAATAGGCCATACTAATGCTTTTTTCCTTCAGGGGGCAAATTCGGGAGTGCTAGGCTAAATGTTAAAGTGTTAAAGCTCGAACACACCGTATCCGCCAAGGATTGGTCTTAGTGTTCTCATTCTCGTAGCTCGAATCAGGTCCGGTAAAGAGCCGCGTATACGCGACGCTGGGGATATTGCTGAATTGCGTAGAACTCCAATACTGGCTATCAGTGGCAAATTGAGTAAAACCTGACGCGCCTGACTTGCTATTAATGGTGGTTATGTCCGCAACTATCAACGCCCATTCACTTTGTGCCGGCAAGAACCAGGTATTGACTCCACTTCCTGCTGTATAATTGCGGCAAGCTTCCGCTGCAGGGAAATTGGCACCCGCTAAAACAGTATATGTATTATCTGTAGAAATATTAAATGTGTTAATCGCATTGGTAGCTACATTAGAAAACGGCCCCCAAATTGCGGTAGCAACATCTGAAGGACTGATAATGTATGCTGTACTGCCATCAATCCGATAAATCACCCCACCACCATAGGCATCACCAACGGAAATCACTGTCAATGTCGCCGCAGTGGTAATCACCGTGTCACTGGCCGCATCCGTTACCACCATGCGGTATTGATTGCCATTGTCCCCTGCAACCAATGTCGGGGTCGTGTAACTGGTCGCTGTCGCGCCACTGATGTCAGTCCAAGTACTGCCACTGTCCGTACTCACCTGCCACTGGTAGGTATAAGGGAGCGTGCCGCCACTGGCAGTCGTACTGAATGCCGCTGTTTGTCCTACATTCTGGGTGGCATCGCTTGGATTCGTTGCCGTTAACGCGGCACCGATATAGGTGTACCCCTCAGGAAAGGAGGTTTGCTGTCCATCTGGGTTTTGAACCACTACATCCACTACCTTATCCGAAACCGTTGCGCGTGCACGCAATAGAATTACAGCGGTAGGGACAGTGACGTGAATACTGTTTGATGAAAGAACCTGGATATTGGTTGCTGGTTGTCCACCAAAAAACACCAGCAGTCCTTGCACAAAGTTACTCCCCATAATGGTTACAGTATTGCCACCAGCTAATGGCCCGCTGTTGGGAGTAATGCCTATGATACTAGGTGCTAGGAGCTTGGTGATTTGCTCAGCAATTACGAACACTTGATTCATTTTCACTGCTGGCGTACTTACCCATTGGGTAATATCACTTAAACGCTGACTGCCCCATCGATGCCGCTCATCGTAACGCTTGTTACCATCTGCCAAGAAATTCACTTGTAAGCCAATGCTGTTATTATCCGGTGTCGTGTTATGAGAGGTCACATGCTGCCCAAAAAGAGATAATTCTATCCCAAGCTTCATTTTCTGGAAGTTGGGAAGCCAACTAAAGCCTGCTTGATAGGTGTCATAAATTTCACGTACCGTTGCCTCTCCGGTCAGCTTAAGACGCTCGCCCAACAATTGATTTAACTTAATACCACCACCTAACCCATTTCGGTCCTCCTCGGAAACAGGTGAAAAAATCGGGTTATAACGCACCTGGTCATAATACAGACTCCCACTAACTAACGTGGAAGGCGTGAGCAATACGTCAATCCCAGCATCAGCACCTGTGCTGGTCGCTCCGGCAAGATGACGGTAGTTAATGCATTGCAAATCGGACACAAAACCACCGCAATTGTCGCCATTGGAGGTAAAAATAATCGGATTTAATTCCTTACTGCTGGCATCGGCATAATAACCGCCTAAATTAAATCCTTGCAAAAAAGGTAAATTAAATAACTGCTGGAAGCGAACCCCATAAGCATCTTGATGCACCCTTGACTCAATATCTCCGGAATCAAACTGGAATGGCAAGCGCTGCCCAAAGCGTTCTGCTGTGAATTTCATCTGCGCCAAAGGTGAAAATCCATATCCCAGGGTACCATTGAGACGATATTGGCCTGAGCCGTACTCACCTAAAGCACTCAGCGCCAGGCGACTTCCTAATGGCAGCACATATTGGGCATTGTAATAAGTACCTGTCAAATCGCTATAAGTTACACCCCAATTCAACGGACCAGAGAAACCCAGGTGCTGATTTGTCAATGACAAGTTATTTAATATCCCTGTCTGCGCATAATTCACTAAAGGAGTAAATGGGCCGGCAGATACCGGCGTACTGGTAGGTGTAGGTCTGCCTTGCTGTGATGCAGAAGATATTGGAGTCTGAGGAGAATTAGGTAATACCGCCGCAGCTGATAATTGAATAAACTGGCTATAAATTAATAGGCTAGCAATAAATTGACGAAAACAGCCACCTAACCCCTTTTTTTTTCATCACAGCTCCCTCTATGGACAACCACACTCTCAATATGTCTAACGAATAAAAAATTTAAGAAAAACCTCCATACCCTACAATGAAAAAGGCAAAATATCTATACGTAAAAATACCCATGAATGAGGAAGGAAATTTTTTTAAAAATCTTTTTTGATTAAGAAGGTATGAATTTAAAATATAATTTTTTTTATTCAATTTTGCTTGATATTGAGATGACTATTAAGAATGCTTCCATTGAAATAATAATTTGCAAAGATATGGAAGAAACCCTGCTTAGAAAAAAAGCATTTTCAACTTTTTCTACGTCTGGAGGGCATTTTTCTTCAAAGCCAGTGGAATTTGCGACTTTGCCTGGTCATCAAAATAAATTTCTCCCATGCTGTACTCGCTAGTAAGAAAAAGCTAAGATTAATATAATACCAAGTGCAAAACCTATGGCGCTTGCCTTACCAAAACGAGTATAAACGGTTTTTAATTGTTCTAGATATATTAAATTCTTAAAAGGTCCTAACCACCAAAAATAAAATGGGCGTTCCCAAAAAGGTTTTTCAAAAATACCGCCTGTAACAAACAATTGTTTACCACATATACTACAGTAAAATACTTGAACCTTATGAGTAACGAGACGATTCTCAAATTTTACAATAGGCTCCATACTTTTCTTACAAAATTTACAGGGTAACTTCATGATAAAAACCTTTTTAAATATCCTGATATTAAGTATAAAGGAATTACTATCAATAACTCATTTAATGTACTTTCACTAAGCATAGCCATTCTTCTTTATCTGTTGATATACTTGAGACTAAGAACCATCAGACCCACTAATAAATTACAAATCTCCTTATGAAAAATGTTATTATTTTTCAAACTAAAGAAACAAATATATCTAAGATAAATAATTATAAATAAACCACAAGTAGAGCGACCATTCGAAAATTAAGACTCTCCAAAACAAAGTTATAAAATTTAAAGAATTTGTTTAAGTACAAAAATACATTTAATGTGCTGCTCGAATTCTTATTTCTTGCTAAAAATAAGTTGGTTTATAATTTAAAGGAATCACATTAACCAGTGGACTATCCCAATACGCTCAACAAAGCCTATTGCATTTAAATGGCGTCATTTTCATAGCGAAGTGCTCCTCCACTGTGTTCGCTCCGTAACAAATTCCAATGCCCTTTATCTCCATAATGCTGTTCTATGAATTATTAATTATAGTAAAAATTGAACGCGTTCATTTGAAATGGTATTGCAGAAATTGTTGGAGTATAAATTAGATTGATTTTCAATTAAATTTTAACTATAGTTTCCTTTTGGTTTTCATTCGATGTGTTTGAAGCCAAGCTTTTGATATTGTTTGAAGAAAACAAGATAACCTTGAATGTTCATATCAGAAAGGATTTTATGGCTGATTACAAATCACGGATGGTTATTGCCTCTATTTGTTTATTGTTAGATAAAAGTAACGCCTTTGCCCAATCCCTTATGTTCTTTCCTAATACCGAGAACTCCTCAAGACTTACCACAACAGGCGGTTTTAATTACTTTCAAAATAGTACCAATGGTAATGGCTTCGCCGATTATTTACTTCCTCTAAATAAACGAAACAACTCCTTACTGTTTACGAATTTGGACATCAAAATCGGTCAGCAAGAGAGTAAAAGTGGTTCGGCAGGCTTAGGGTACCGTTATCTAAATACTCAAAGTATCGTAGGCGCGTATCTGTTTACTGACGTCAATAATACAATTTTTAATAAGACGTTTACTACCCTTAATCCTGGCATTGAATGGCGCTCTAAATCGGTAGATTTCCATGTGAATGCCTATGTACCAGTCACCAACAGAATAAAACTTCTTTCCTCAGAACGCAATCAAATTACCTCCTTTCAAAGTAGAAGGCAAATCACAACGACGCAGTTATTTTACGAAGCCGTTGGGGCTGGTGGTGATATGAGTATTGGGAAACAATTCTCTCATTTGCGACAATCAAGAGCTTATGTGGGAGGCTATTACTATAGCCCTCAGCAAATGAAAGCAATCAAAGGAATGCAAGCAGGAGTTGACATCCCTATTATGAATCAAGTGGTATTAAATGTAGCAGACAGCTATGATAACAACCTGCATAATACCTTTTTCCTCGGGGTTAGTATTCAATTTGGCGGAGTATCGCCTCTCAATCAAAACAGATTAGAGGATCACTTTTCTGATGCAATTCCCAGGCATTTAGGAACATTAAATACGGGCAGTAGTATCCCTAGTGAAACCGCATGGATTGAAAAGAAATCAGAAACGCAATTCAATAATATATGGTTTTTTAATGGAGCCTCTTCTGGTAGCTCTAACATAACCCCAGACAGCTGCACGTTTGAGCACCCGTGTTCTAGCACTCAATTAAACCAGAATAGTATTAATAATATCAATAAATGGGCACCTGGTGCGAATTTATATCTTGAAACGGGCACCTATGACATTAGTCCAGATAATAATCAATTGTTCGTGTTAGGTGGGCAATCCTTCTTTGGCAGAACCTATCAGTTTGCTGCCCCTGCTCCATTTGGCGCTCAACCATTACTCAATGGCAGCTTAGTCTTGCAAGGAAATAACACCATAGCCAATATTGCTTTAGCTGGCACCGGTACCCAACAGACCGCAGGAGTAGTGGCGGGACGAATGACTCAAGCAGTAAGTAACATCAATATTAATTCTGTCTCAATAAGTGATTTTCGCGGCAACACTGAAGATGCCGGCTACGGCATTACTGCCTACGGTACAGATATAAATATTGACAACGCATTAATTGAAAATATTCAAGGCGGAACAAATCCTGAGCTCATTAATACAAACGCTGCCTATGGGATACGAGCAACTAACTCAGCTTCCGGGCAAATTGATATACGAAACACTAGCATTCAAAATATTTACAATAATAATTCTGGAGTAATCAATGCAGCTTATGGAATAAATGTTGAAAATAATGGCAATGGGGTGATAACGGCCGAAAATAATTTCATTAATCATCTCACCCTCTCACCCAATGAAGCACTGTATGGTATTTATAGCTTAAATAATGGAGTAGGTGGCATTTATTTACAAAACAATGTGATGACTGATTTTTCCGTCTCAAACGCTCCTGGGGGAATGAACCAAGCTATTTATGGGATAAGTGCCTTAAATAATAATCTTGGCGCTACACTTATCCTCAATAATACAGCCAGTAACTTCCAAACCAATAATGCTTCAGTAGGAACCACAATTTATGGAATCAATGCAATCAATCAACAAGGTATTATTCAGATTGATAATAATAAAGTGTTTCATTTCACTGGCGCATCTTCGGATGTGGACGTCGTTAATGGATTGACAATTGCAAATTATGGAGGCACAGCCCGAGTTAGCGGGAATCTAATTGATAATATCACCGCTGGCTTCGGTGGTTCTATTGGCGGTACCGCTCAAGGGATTAATCTCTTCCAAATTTATGGAAACAGCATTATTGCGAACAATCAAGTTAGCCGTGTTACTGCTGGAAATAATGCCTGGGGAGGTGATGCGCAAGGGATTTACGCAGTTAATGATAGTGATTATACCGGTGTAGGTGGAGTTATTTCTCTTATCGACAATAGAGTTTCCGAAATTTATGCAGGAAATGGCAGTAATATTGGCGGTACTGCTATAGGAATCAGCACGGATAATCGCAGCGGTAATCTATTAATTGATCGCAACACCGTAGCACAAGTCCGAGGAGGAACTGGAGAAGGAATTGGAGGAAGTGCAATGGGTATTTACTCTCTAAATCAAGGCTCCGAAGTAAGTATTTCAAACAGTCAGGTAACAAATATTCAAGGTGGAAACAGTGATCCAATATTCGGAGTGGGAGGAGATGCCTATGGAATTTATGGATACTATTATTTTGGCAGCGACATTATAGAGTCTGATAACTTTGTCTCCAACGTCACTTCGGGTCAAGGAGGAGCTGCAGGTATTGAAGGCACTATTGTAATTACATCACCCCCAGGTTAACTTTTACGTGTAGCAGGATACTATGATTGATAAGAAAATTAAGTTTTTTTCACCGAAGATTATCTCTCTTCTTCTATTGATTAAGATGCCCTTCGCGTATGCCTCTTTACCACCGGTATTGGAAGGAAATTATGATGTGGGTCATACGTCCATTTTAATGGCTGATCATTCAAGAGATCCTTATATCTTAATCCCTGATGCTGTATTTGATACCTACAACAACCCTGATATTCGCACGGAATACGAATCTAGAGGCCATCGTTTTTGGGTTGAAATTTGGTACCCTATCCCTAAAGGAAGTAGTGGGCAGCCAACTTCATATATCTGGAATCATACCGTTGAACCTGACATTACCAGCGATTTATCGCAAACTTTTGTTCCCTATTTGAGTGAAGAGTCTCAATGCGACACCAACTACCCGCAAATGGGTCCCATCGCCAAAACCATGTTTACCGCGACCGATCCCCTAATTGTCTGTCCATTTGCGTATAATGCAACATGGAGCTCACGTGCTTTAGAAAATGTACCCTTAAGTAATGGGACTTTCCCCGTAATTATTTATTCGCACGGTGGCTCAACTGAAGCCGTGGAAGTATACAAGGTGGCAGAACGATTAGCACAAAATGGCTTTATTGTGGCAGCACCTAATCATGCTACCGCAAACATTACTTATAATTTTAATACATTACAACCAAATTTGGTGGCAATCGATTACGCGTATAGCCCAAACTTCAATAGCGCTGTTCTTCCTGGCCAGGTAGAAGACATAAATTTTGTAGCAGAGCAATTAATTGCCAAAAATATCAGTGATGCAAGTATTCCCTCATTCCAAGGACATGTCGATATCAATCGTTTTGGGGCTATGGGGTTCTCAGTAGGCGCTTGCAGTGTATTGATTTTAGCTGGTGGCTCAAACAGTTTAAATATCCCTCCTAACCCTTTGTTCAAAGCCATTTTTCCTTATGAAATTTGTGCTGATGGAGTGATCGAAGCCCCTGAGAGTTCTCCCAGCAATTTGGCCAGCATTCAGATCCCTTATTTAAATATCTCTGCAAGTACATCACCGTACCCTGGGAATGTATTTACTGAACTGTCCCCACAAATTCCATCCAAAACGAAAGTCACTTTAAAAAATAGCATCCATCAATTTGATACGGCACAATGTGCAATGCTCAGAGCACTGATGCTCAAGCTTAATTCTCCGTTGACTTATCTGATGGCAGAAAGCCTGTTTCTTTCAAGTATTCTCGATAACTCATTTGCTCCCAGTGACCCACTCTTATATTGTCAATCTTCATTCTATCCCCCCGATTATTATACTTTAATGCAGATGGCCACCACCCTAAACGAGGGCTGGACCGCCACGTCACAACGTTGGCAAGAAAATATTGCGTTTTACTATGGAATCCCCGACTATCCATTTAATTTTAAATTGCCTGCAGGAAAATGGCCTAGATATTTAAATGAAGATGAGTTATCGCAAATGCTATCTTTCTATGGAACCGCTTTCTTTAAGAGCTATTTAGCAAATGATACTTCTTATAAGCCCTATCTTTCCGTCCAATTTACAAAGACTTTTATACCCGAAAATAGAATAATCCATTGTCTATATGGGAAATGTGACAGCAATACAGGTACTGGAATACGAAAGCAGGCTTTGTAGATGAATTTATCAAGTTTCATTGATACAATCTGACTGATAAAATGGCCCATTATTATATCCCCTTCCTTCTTCATGATAGGGTTAAGATAATAGATTTCATCTTTCACGAAAGTAGATTGCTGCTTTTGCTAAGTTCATATTATAAGCTACTAGGATTTTTCTAAATTTTCTTCATCGTCATCATCTACAAGCGTGTCAGAATCTCTTTCTTCTAGCTCATATGCAGTACTTGTACCAGGCGAAGCACCGCCTTGTCCCTGATTATGATCTTTATCAAATACACCACCAAGGTCTGATTTATTATTTTCAATATCATCTGGAGTCTGAGTTTTACCTTCGTGTTGATTTCTAACTTTTGGATTAGAGTCAACTCCTTAATCACTATTTTCATTTTGTGAGACTGGGTTTTATTATTTGCATAATTTTCCATAATGCTACTCCTTGTAATAACGCTACCAGGCTCATATTGATGGAACAGCTAAGAGTAAATACACACGGAGTTTTAAACCCGTTAAGATTGCTCAATCTTGGCAAATTAATAGCGGAAGAGCGGAGGCAATGAGAATAGAGCGTTATATTAAAAAGCTTTCTCGAAGTGAAAAAGAAAAAATTATAAATGATCCATTACAACTCTCTTATTATCAGTGGAGGGAAACTAGTCTTTAAAGTTTTCAACTAATGGCAATTGGAGCCTGACTATGCCTTTATTCAGCGTGCCATAGGCGGTTACAGTCATGGGAAACAAGTACTATTAGCTATGATGTACTCTTTTTTTAATTGAGAAGATGGCCAAAAACTTCTTGAGAAAGTGCAAACATCTAACTTTGTGCAAGCCCTGTCAATTTTAGATAATGAAACTCGGCAAATTATTTCTGAATTATGGCTACATCATACTGGATGGTAGAGATCAGCTATACAATTAGGCCTAGGACTAAAGATAGTCGGTTTTGCCGCCATTTTAAAGCTTTTTTGATGGTAATTTTAAATTTTTTTCCATATAATCAATTACATAATGTTATCATTACAAATTAAAAATAACGATGAAATTTTAACATACCAAAAACCTTTCTATTTAAATTTTATATTAATTATCATATTGTTAACAAGTTTCGATTACATGGATATTTTCACCTCCAAAGGCAAATTTTTTTGCTCTAAATTGATACCTATAACCCGCGCCAGTACTGAATCTGTCAGTAAAAAATAGTCCTGAAATGTCGGCAAAACCGACGATCTTTAGCCCCAGGTCTTATTAGAGCTAGATTAAATTAATAATAAGCCTTTAGCTTTTATCTGTTTTGATTTTATCCTTTTCTAACTGCCATTTTGCTTCTTGATATTCTCTTTTTACTTCTGCTTTCAACTCTTCCAGAGTAGGCAAATGAAGACAGAAATCTGCTTTAATAACCGCTCACGATTCGACGTGATATTCAATATTGGCGTGCTA
>NZ_LBAW01000044.1 GCF_001648595.1 Legionella bozemanae
GTTAGTGATCGCTTTAATGGGTTTTTATTGTAAAAGTAAAGAGGGTTTCCTGAATAGACCCTTCTGGAAAAATTTTAATGAAGCAAACGCCCAGTTTGTTGGCCCTGCTTGGCAATACACAAAAAATGATCTTTGCTTAAATCGCTATCCTTTTGATGAAGCAAAAGATTATCGATGGTGGTTTTGTATGATGAATAAAAGCAAGAAACCAACTGTTATTTTACTTGGGAATAGTTTTGCAAACCAGCTTTATCCAGGGTTGTTACATAATAAGCTATTCTCGAATGAGACCATACTTTCTATTGGTACTTGCGATGCAGCAAAAGTTGGCAAAACTCCTTTATTTGATAAGCCATTAGATCCAACTTTTCCTTGTGCGGGGGATAGGCCCCTACATCAAGAAAAGTTTATAAATAATATTATTAAACAAAACGTTGGTTCTTTAAAATATGCAATAATTGCAGGCTTATACGGTGCGTCAGAAGAGTACCTGGCTCGCTTGAAAAGCAGAATAGATTTCCTGGAAAAAAATCATATAAAAGTTATTGTCTTTTTACCTCATCTTATGTTTAATAAAAAAGATGTCAAAAGCTGTATTAGACCATTTAGCAGCGCTGCAAGATGTAGATCCGATTTGAAAGAAAGGAATGCTCTCATTCCATTTAATCAAGCAGTAATTAAAACAATATCAAAAACCAATCCAGGCGTTGTTTTTTTTGATCCGAATGATTTATTTTGTGATGAAAAAAAATGCTCAATGATAGATACTAACGGTCTTCCTTTCTATCGTGATCAAGTACATATTTCTGAATATGGAAGTATAAAATTGGCTGATTTGTTTGAGAAATGGGCTAAAAAAAATCTTTCATAAATGATAATAAGGCCGGGACGAAAATAACTTGAGTGGAAAACGTCCTAATCTGCTAGGTCGTGGGGATGAATTGTAAAAACATCCTAAATATATTAACAATAAATTTGCTCTTTACATGTTGAAGCATTTTATGCAATATGCAAAACTCAATGAATATCAAAATGTTATTAGGTAAAGATATGCCTATCGAGAGATATCCTCTTTCTGAATGTCATTCATCGGGTTTAGTCAAAGTTTCGGATGATACTTATATCTATTATGAGCAACGCGGGAATCCATTAGGACCTACAGTTGTTTATAATCATGGTGGCCCTGGTGGTTCTTCAAGTCCCGAAAATAGCCAGTGGTTTGATCCTGAATACTATAACATCATTCTTTATGATCAACGAGGAACCGGTCGCTCATGTCCTTCTATCGAATCCCCAGAAGTTGACCCAAAGCAGTTCTCTAAACTTACGATTGATGATATGGCCGCTGATCTTGAAAATTTGAGAGATGCTTTAAATATTAGCCAATGGCTTGTTTTTGGAGGCTCTTGGGGATCTACCCTTTCTTTATATTATGCTGCCAAATATCCTCAGCGTATTAAAGGCGTCATTGTATATGGAATTTTTTTAAATGACCCTGAAGAAATGAGCCAATACTATGATGTAAAACTCATCAAAGAGCGTTTTCCTGAATTAGGAGCTGAGGCTTTAGATACTTTATTGTCCCATGCGCAATCAAAAGGAGTGACCATTAACCCTAATTCACCACAAAGCTTGATGGATGCTTATTATCAATTTTGTGTTAATGAAAATGATATGAAGGCACAATATCTGTGGACGGCGTTTGAACGTTTTAATGATAGTCCAACAAAAGAATCATTAGATGATTTGCATAATCCACCAGAAAAAATTGACCCCAGTGATAGAACTCATGCAGTTTTTGAATGCATCCTCTTTAGATTTGCTTATCACGGATTTAATCTTTTAGATAAAGATTTATTAATGCCCTTTAATGAGATTCCTATTCGTATTGTTCAAGGGCTCTCAGATACTGAAGCACCACCTATTTTTGCACAAAAACTAGTGAAAACCTTATTGGAAATAAAACCTAATCTTTGGTATCGGTTTATTTCGGGTAAACATGCTGGAGATTCTTCCGAAGAAATGACTCAAACTTTGCTGGACTGTACCAATTACTTTAAAAAAGAGGTTGGTGCTCTTGAAACTGAGCAACAACATTCGGATGTTACTGCTCTATTGATGCAAGGTGTATTTGCATCTAAATTGGAAAATAAGCCTTTTTCTAATTCCTTACATTTGAATACTGACGGTTATGGACCTTCTGGTCCATAGTTGTTATTTAATAAATGCAAATTAAGAGTAAAAATAATTAAGAAAAAACCAGTCCATGAGAGAATTTACACGAAATCACGAAAAGTCAATTACTTGTTGGTCAAAATGACCTAATCTGCTGCTCTTTTGAAGCTTAGTCCATCTCTCAATTTACAGGGGTTTGCGCAAGTTTTGGTCTATAATTAATTATCATTATTTTTATTTAATTTCTATTATGAGATTTAAAATTTCCAGGGTAGCAAATCCAATCTTCGCGTTAGTTAAGTACACAGGTAAAATAGCATGGACGCATTGGGTAAATGTACCTAGTACAGGCTATGAATATGTAGATGAGGTAGAGGTAAGAAAAGAGCTAATTGATAGCGAAGGCGATAAAAAAGATGAAAATAGAATAAAAGTAACAGAAGATCTGCCCCGTTATGCAGCTTTTTCTTATCATGGAATATCTCTAAGTGAAATGAATAACTATGGTTATGGAGAAGATTTTAATCCAAATATAGTTATATTGAATGATCGCAATTCTGAATCAATTTTTCCTGGCAGTGACTTTAAAAATGATAATTGGGAGCTTGCCCTTAACAATGTAGTTGTAGATAGTGAGGGTAGGTTTATAGCTGATGGCTGGGATAATGATGACTGGGGTGCAGCGCCTGTTAATAGAGTGATTGCTGATAGCGAAGGACGTCTTATAGCTGATGAGTGGAATAATGATGACTGGGATGCAGCGCCTGTTAATAGAGTGACCGCTGATAGCGAGGGACGGCTTATAGCTGATGAGTGGGATAATGATGACTGGGATGCGGCGCCTGTTAATAGAGTAATCGCTGATAGTGAGGGTAATCTTGCAAACACTACTGCTGAATCCAATAAGGATGAAAGCATGGCTGTGCAGCCTATTGTTCCAATCAAATCTGAATTAAAAATTATTAAAATTAGACCAGACAATAGACAATCTAACGTAGAAATTATTACAAGATTATTGGATGATGAATTGTTAAAAAATTCTGGCACAGAGGAATTAATTCAAAATCTATTAACAAGGATTAAAAATATTGATTTATTGGATGAAAAAGAAATTTATCTAGGGTTACAAGGCATTAAAGATTATATAATCGATTGGGAAAAAAATAACTCTAATGAGGCAGAAAAAATTAGTCCTAGGCTATTAAAGTTAATGGAAATCTTTAAAACTAATAATTCTACTTTTGAAGAGATATTGAAATCCGCGTTACAGCATAAGGAATTCACTGAAATCATCGATCGTTTCAATACAGGACTTACGCAAAACTTTGTAAATTAAGAAATAGATCAAGCAAGTCGTCTAGAATAATTGAACTGATATTTAAAAATTAGCTACTTAGTGGTGATAGCCCAGATCTTTTTTAAAGATGAAGGATTGTAAAAAGACTGCAAGTGCCGCCACTTATCTAAAAATGGTTTGAATTGATTTATTTGATTTATAAGGAACAAATATCACCATATCTCAAGTAAGAATAGCAGAAACCAAAAATTAACGACAATGACCTTACTGTGCTCAGCCTTTAACCGATTATCCTTCTTCTTTGTATTCTACCACGCTTAATTTTGTAGCAAGTGTTGCTATTATGCTTAACCAATAGGCGAAATAATCATAAAAAAAAGGTTAATGGAACAAGTTTTTGCTGCAAATCCGGATAAAATACTGTACAATATGTGACAATTTTTTATCCATCAACTTTATAAGAGCGCTATGACTGATTTAAACCTTTATAGAAACATTGGTATCTTCGCCCACGTGGATGCCGGAAAAACCACCACTACCGAACGTATTCTTAAGCTTACTGGTAGAATCCACAAAATAGGTGAGGTTCACGATGGTGAATCAACAACCGATTTTATGGAGCAGGAAGCGGAGCGCGGTATTACCATCCAGTCCGCTGCAGTAAGTTGCTTCTGGAAAGGTCATCGTTTCAATGTTATCGATACCCCAGGACACGTTGACTTCACAGTAGAGGTATATCGTTCATTGAAGGTACTCGATGGCGGCATCGGAGTATTCTGTGGTTCTGGCGGCGTTGAGCCTCAGTCAGAAACCAACTGGCGCTATGCGAACAACTCAAAAGTATCTCGTTTGATTTTCGTAAACAAACTTGATCGTATCGGCGCAAACTTCTTGAAAGTGACTGACCAAATTAAAAAAGTATTGGGCGCACATCCTTTAATTATGACTTTGCCCATTGGCTATGAAGACAGCTTCGTAGGTGTTGTCGATTTATTAACTCGTAAAGCGTATGTTTGGGACGAATCTGGTCAGCCAGAAAATTACAAAATTACTGATGTGCCAGCCGATATGCATGACGACGTTGAAATGTATCGCGCGCAATTAATTGAAACAGCACTTGAAATGGATGATGAGTTGCTGATGGCTTATTTAGAAGGAGAGGAACCTTCAATAGAAGAAATTAAGCGTTGTATCCGTAAAGGTACGCTTGAATTAGCCTTCTTCCCAACTTATTGTGGTTCAGCGTTTAAAAACAAAGGAATGCAGTTATTATTGGATGCAGTGGTTGACTATTTACCTGCTCCCCATGAAGTTAATCCGCAACCTTTGACCAATGCCGAAGGTGAGCCAAATGGCCAATTCGCTATCGTTTCTCCTGATGAGCCATTCCGTGCCTTGGCATTTAAAATCATGGATGACCGTTTTGGTGCTCTAACGTTCGTACGTATCTATTCAGGAAGACTAAATAAAGGGGATACTATTCTTAACTCCTTTACTGGTAAAACGGAACGTGTTGGCCGTATGGTTGAGATGCAGGCAAATGAGCGTAATGAATTGCAAAGTGCTGAAGCAGGCGACATTATAGCGATTGTAGGTATGAAAAACGTTCGAACCGGCCACACTCTTTGCGATCCTAATCATGAGTGTACACTTGAAGCGATGGTTTTCCCTGAGCCAGTCATCTCTATTGCTGTTACGCCCAAAGATAAAGGTGCTACCGAAAAAATGGCTATTGCTATTGGTAAGATGGTTGCAGAAGATCCAACGTTTAGAGTGGAAACTGATCAAGATTCAGGTGAAACCATTCTTCGTGGTATGGGTGAATTACATCTTGATATTAAAGTGGATATTCTGAAGCGTACTTACGACGTTGAATTAATAGTAGGCCAACCGCAGGTTGCTTATCGTGAAACCATAACCAAATCGATTCAAGATAGCTATACTCACAAGAAACAATCAGGTGGTGCTGGTCAATACGGTAAAATCGACTACACTATTTCCCCAGGCGAGCCAAATACTGGATTCACGTTCATCACATCCGTTGTGGGTGGAAATGTCCCTAAAGAATTCTTTCCGGCAATTGAGAAAGGCTTCCGCTCAATGATGGACTCAGGTACCTTGGCAGGTTTCCCCGTATTGGATGTTGTAGTTAATCTCACCGATGGTGCTTACCATGCTGTTGACTCCTCGGCAATTGCATTTGAAATTGCAGCAAAGGGTGCTTTTCGTCAATCGATACCCAAAGCTGCCCCACAATTGCTTGAGCCAATCATGAAGGTTGATGTTTATAGTACTGAAGAGGATGTAGGTAATGTGATTGGTGACTTGAACCGTCGTCGCGGTATGATCTCGGGTCAAGAACCCAGTGCAGCTGGTGTCCGCATTAAGGCCGATGTTCCTCTTTCAGAAATGTTTGGTTACATCAGTACATTGCGCACCCTTACCTCTGGTCGTGGTCAATTCTCAATGGAATTCTCTCACTATGCTGCTTGTCCAAACAATGTAGCTGAAGCAGTAATTGCTAAAGAAAAAGAAAAGAAGAAAGCCACAGCTACTGCGTAAGATAATTAGTAACTTTTAAAAAGCTCTGTCAGTTTGTTCTGATGGAGCTTTTACTTTTAAAAGCCCAATAAATCAGGCATGAAATTTAAAGAAAATTTCTAACTGGTTATAACTTTTCTTTTAACCAGTCAATTTTCACACAGTCTTAGTAAGAATAAATTTCAATGTTTAGCATGCGGCAAGCATTTAAAATTTCTTCAACACACAATTCATTATCATTAGAATAATAAAAGAAATCTCTATGGATGTTACTACTGACAGAGTTTAACGAACAGCCATAAATAGAAGAAACTGCACTATTTCTTCCGTCAGAAAGACTAACTCTGACGACTCGGCCATAATCTGTGGATAGGGAACATGTCATTTTCTGATTATTAGAAAAAATTGAATTCAAAAAAAATGAATTAAAGCACTGACAGGCAAGCACATTGTTATTAATTGATAAGAAAATTGCCATTATGAACATTGAAAAAGTATTTTTAAAAGTAAACATTATGATCATTACCAAAAGTAAATCCATTTTTTAAATTATAGAACAGCAGCAAAATCTAAAGCAGACGTATCCGTATGGGAGGCAATGAGGAATAAAATTTTTATCTTTTTGCAAGCAAATGATCAATTGCCAATAACTATTTTCTTTGTTAAAGCAGCCTAAAATCGGTCCCTTATGAAAATGCTCCCATTCATTTCAGTTTTTCTAATAAAATAATATCCGTACCACGAGTATGCGATATTTTTTTAACTGTTACTGATGTTTTTTGTAGCATTTCTTGTATATCAGAAAATAAATCTAAACCATGATGATTTAATGGGCGTAATAAAAAATATGCTTTGCCATTGATTGCAAGTGAATTTTCTAGCGCTCGAATATAACTCTGAAAAGAGCTATCTAAATAAAATCTACAACGATTTTTAAATTCGGAGGGCGAAAGCATTCCGTGGCCTGGTTGGAAATAGGGTGGGTTACTGATAGTCAAATCAAATTTGCCTTCCCATTTTTTTTCATGTAATTCATCATAATTTAAAAGATGCCAGCGACATTGCAATTCAGGTCGATTGACGTTAGCTATGTTTTGATAAAAATATTCAGTATAAATATCCTGGATCTCAATAAAATCAATCTGCCGGATTGCTTGAAGATGCCATGATAGTTCAATTCCAATAACTCCGCAGCCTGCACAGAGATCTAATACTCTTAATGAACCAAGATCTGTATAGGATTTCAATTGTGTTGCAACAAATTTCGCAAGGTGAATTGAATCAAGACTGAAATGATATTCGTCAGGTTGTTTGTAATTATAAGTAAAATGCATGTTTTGTTCGTTCTGCATTGTATAAATCATTTTGAAATTATTTTCTGTCAATTATGGTCTTAAAGTATCTTATTCCGTTGCTTGTTCTCCCTTAATTAATTTTTCAAATTTATTTTCATATATAAAATAGATTTTATTCATAGTCATATTAATAACCTTCCATTAAACGATCATAAAAGTTTAGGCTGAGCATCTGATAGTGATCAATAAGCCATGAATTTTATGCTTTAGATTACTATTATAATGATGTTATAGAGGATTTTCCGAGTGGATATTTTAAGATTTTTTCGTCATGTTCTGGATACTTGCTCAATTACGCGAAAATTTTTGAAAAAACACCCCCATCCTTAACACCGGCTCTCATTATATAATGAGAGCTGAAAACAAAGGAGCAAGAGTTACTATTTATTTGACTGCGTTTGTTGTCTTAAGCTCGTTTCAAAAGTTATAGGACACTATGAGCCTGAGCCTATTGAGTGGAATCAACTTGTTCATCATAATGCAGATAGGCTAAAGCTCTTTCTACAAAAACTAGAAGTAGATCCCTTGAAATACTATTTATGATAGAGAAATGATGCAAAATTGGATTAAGAAAGAAAATATAAATCCTAAAGCAAAACCAAGGGAATCTTTATATATGAAGAAGCCGGTTCGTTCAATTGCGGAATATTTTGGTCCTTTGCTTGAAAAAGGTTTCGAACTGGAGTATCTGCAGGAAGAGACTACCATGACATTTAAAGTATAATTAAATTACCCTATTTGCTAAAGTTAATATATGGTGCTTATAATGTTCATAACTTATTCACAAGGAGTAAAACATGATGTCGAAAGAAGCTAATGGTACAAAAAGTCCTAAGGATGCTACAAAAAAATGGTCTTTTTTAGATACGTCCAAACGAATTTTAGAGGAAGAGAAAAGTCTAAAGAACTCGGCAGGAAAAAAAATAGTTAAGGGTAAAGAAGAAGCTCTCACCAGTTCAGATAATATGCTTGAAGCGGAGCCAGATATAAATCAGCTTTTTAAACATAAATAGTTTGGATATAAGAAGTTATCGAAAAAATCGATGCCTTAGGCTGTTGAAATGAGAAAGTCCAATCTTTCATGTTTGTCCAAAAACTCTTATAAATTAATTTTTCTGATATCCCTATAATAGGGACAGGTCTTTCCTTTTTATATTTAGGAAATAAATGCGAAACTATTGGTTTGCAAATGGAGAAGTATTTTGTTCTTAAAATTGGAATAGGATTCTGAACGATTTTGTGATGCGGTTTCCAGCATGTGTACTAAGGAGGCATGTTGGCGTCCATAGTATTTTTGTGAGGAAACCGCTATTACTTATGAGCTTACCGTAATCAGCTTTTCCAGTTCAAAAGCAATTTAAATTCTCAGTTTGTATCTATATTGTACTATAATTATATTTAGTTTTTCGGACCTTATCTTCGAACAGGGGTAACGGAAGCATTTACAAAAGAAAAAGTTGAATATGATGAAAAAAAATATAATGAGTTGTATCTATTCAGTTTTTATTTTTTTATTCTTTATCTTTGGTTCTGCGTATGCTGAAGATGAAGGTGAACCTTCTCGAGTTGCCCGATTAAGTTCCATCAATGGCTCTGCAAGTTTGCTGCCCGGAGGGGAAACTCAATGGGTAAAAGGCATTGTCAACCGTCCATTAATCACCGGTGATCGCATATGGTCAAGTAATAAATCATTTCTCGAATTACAGCTGGGCTCTACAACGGTACGTATGGGGAATCAAACCAGCCTTAAAATTCTAAACCTTACTCAAAAAATTTCCCAATTACAACTTTCCAGTGGAACCTTAATTGTCAAAGTAACCCATTTGAATCCTCGGCAAACAATTGAAATCAGTACACCCACTCTTGCTTTTATAGTAACAAAACCGGGTTATTATCGAATTTTTGTCAACAATCAAGCAAAAATAACGATCATAAGTGTAATAAAAGGAAGGGGAAAGGTGTATGGCCCAAAAGTTTCTTATATTGTTAATCAAGGAAAATCCTACACTTTTGGAGTAAATCTAAAACTATTTAAACCCACTGGCATACCTGCACCTGATAGTTTTGAACGTTGGAGTCGTATGCGGGATCGCATAGGCAAAGGTATTACCCGGTATGTATCTACCGAAATGATTGGCGAAGAAGATCTGCAACTCTATGGAAGTTGGAAAAAAACTCCTAAATATGGTCATGTTTGGATACCCAATAAAGTTAACCCAAATTGGGCCCCTTATCGTACAGGTCGGTGGGTTTGGGTACGCCAATGGGGTTGGACCTGGGTGGATGAAGAACCCTGGGGATTTGCTCCATTCCATTATGGTAGATGGGCTTATCTTGAAAGAAGATGGTGTTGGGTCCCAGGACCAAGATATGTCCAACCTGTTTACGCACCTGCTTTGGTGGCATTTGTAGGAGGCAACAATTTTAACCTGAGACTAAGTACTGGTGCATCTGGAATTGCATGGTTTCCTTTAGCTCCGGGAGAAATCTATATCCCTCCAGCCCACCTGGGACGTAATTATTTCATCAACGTTAATACCAGTAACACCCAGATTAATAATACTTATGTAAATAACATTTACGTTAATAGATCTACCAATATTTTCTATCAAAATGTAAATGTAGCACCCGCAATAACTGCAGTGCCAACACAAACATTTGTCAATTCACAACCGGTTAACCAGGCAGTGATAAATGTGCCTTCTCAAACAATACAACAGGCGCCTAAAACGCCTATTGCAGCAATTGCTCCTGACACTACCAGTGTATTAGGAGGAAGTTCTGCGCAGTCTCAACCCCCCAAAGAAATTTTAGATCAAGCTGGGGTAGTAACTGTTGCTCCTCCAGCACCTCCTGTTCCTTTTTCTGAAGAGAAAAAACTACTGGAAAAAAATCCGGGATCTCCTTTATCCACACAGGAAGCGCAATCTTTAAAACCATTGCCAACTGGAGCAACCGAAAAATTAGATGTAGTTAATCCAACACAAACTTCTACTCCCATTAATGAAAAAATTATCGAGCAAGCCCCCGTACCTGATCCAGCATTGATTAAAACTCAAGAACAGCGGTTACCACCTTCCCAACCAGCACAACCTCAGGAACAACCACAACCTCAGGAACAACCACAACCTCAGGAACAACCACAACC
>NZ_LBAW01000045.1 GCF_001648595.1 Legionella bozemanae
CAACACAGACCCCCACTACAGTCTTTCTTTGAATTTTGTGGGGATCGTACAGGCTTTATGCCCCGAATTCGTCCAATATAATCCCAGCCTTGATTGAGTACAAGACGAAACCATGAATTATAAAAACCCGCATCAGTAATTAATATCGGACGGCAGGTTTCAGGTAATAAGGTTTTTAAATGGTGCAAAAACTGGCGATGGGCTTTATTGCTATTTTCATATTGTTTCGTAAATACCTCTTCGTAAATCGATAAGGCTCGGCCTTTAGCAACTAATGAGGCTCTAAGCAAATAATGGGTCGTATTCGGGACATGACTCCAATCAACCAAAATGAGCGGGCGTTCTATAGTACCAATTAAGCGATGCGCTACCTCTTTGTAGATGCTCTGTCGTTCTTGATGTAATAATTTATTACCTAAAAAACGATCGCATCGCTTAATATTGTGTTTTTCTTGCGTTTTATTCTTTAACGCTCGTCCCAGCCGGGTTAACGAGAGTTTCTTCTCTCTAATTAATGCTTCTACGAATAAACAAAGAGGACTTAATCGTTTTCCATGGATGGTACGAAACAATAAATTATGTAAAAATTACTTCACGTGCATAAATTTTCCTTAATCAAAATTGTCGGCAAAACAATTTGATCATTAATTTTTATGCACGTCTACTCATTCCTTCTTTCTTTGCTCCTATCTGGGGAGTTCTCATGCATAAAGCGCAGTACGTAGAACGTCGAGTATAGTTCATTTAAAAACATAAAGTGACATTCAAATTTCGCGTGGATCTCTCAGGAACAAGTCACGAGGTGTAGGCAGAAAGGTGATCAAGAGACAGTTTCTTGCAACCAGGCTTTTTTGTTATGAACACCGAGTCTGTAGACATGTGCTATGAAGGAAAAAAGAGCTGTCCCTGGATTTAAATTACCGAAGTCATCAGGCTATACTTAAAAATAACACATTCAAATAAAATAATAATGGCACGAATTCTGGTTTTACAACATTCTCCTTATGAGCCATTGGGTATCATTATTCATACTTTAAGAAGGATGAAGTTGCGTATTCGCTATGTTAATTTTGCCAGAGATCCCCATCAGCGAGTGGATATGAATCGTTATCATGGCATTGTTGTCCTCGGTGGTGCCATGCATCCTAATGAGCTTGATTTGTACCCACATCTAATTCACGAAATAGAATTATTGCAGGTGGCAATTGCCAAAGAAGTCCCAATATTAGGCATTTGTTTAGGCTCCCAACTACTGAATATAGCCTTGGGTGGCAGCTGTTATGCTTTAGAAAAACCGGAACTTGGATGGACACGAGTAGGTAAATGTGGTGAACATGATTTATTTGGATTGTTTGATCTTCCCATACATGTTTTTCAATGGCATCAATTTGCAAATCAGACAGCCCCAGGTATTGAGGTTCTTTTAGAAAACAGTCAGTGCGTGCAAGCTTTTAGTCATCATAATAGTGTAGGACTCCAATTTCATTTGGAAGTCGATGCCAATTTGATTCAACGCTGGCTTGAGCATCCAGATTATTTAGAGCATCTACGCCGCTATCTAAAACATGAAGATATTCATGCGATTCATGCAGAGACCAAACTGTATTTACCCCAATCCATGGCAATAGCAAAACATTTTTTTGCTAATTTTTGCCGCTTGTTTCATAAGAAATCCTATGCTTTATCATCATGGACTGCGGGAAGGGATTTGTTTTAAAGTTTTTTTGGTAAACAAAGAATCACGGAAATCTCCACTTAATCCCATTTAAATTTTTCTCAGTTTGCTATCAATATGGTCTAGGGATGTTTTGTTCTTTTATATTAAAGTATCCTTTTTACTCACTGGCTGAGTATCGAAAAATTTGTATCTCGTAGGTTTTTGTAATTTCCTTGGCAAGGATATCAGAATAGTGCTCTGAAACATCTGTAAAGCCGTCGAGACAAGCAATAGTTGGGTCATTCAGGAAATTCCGGACTACAAGTGTCGCAGACTCAGAAAGTTGTGAGGCAATTCGACTAAGATAGCTCTGGGCCATTTCCTTCGGAAAATAAGAAGGTGCATTTGAAAGTGAAATAAATCCGCTCTTATTTTCACTCTTTTCCAGAGTTGAAATGATATCTTCCTGGATGTAACTGACTTTAGTTTGGAGTAGTGCTTTTTTTGCCTGATAAAATACGATTGGGTCACATTCTACTGGCAATGCTTCTGAGAAAATAATCTCTCCAAAGAAGATCAATTGGAGCATGTAATTTTCTCTTGCCAAAGTATTCAAAAACATCTGATCGAAACACTTCTTGTAGGTATGATAGAAACTGATTTTGGGATCTACCTGGGGAAATATACCTGGTTTTATTTTCCAGGTGATTGCCATCAATGCAGCATAAATTCGCAAAAAAAAGTGCCATGCTTTTTTGGGAAATTTATGAGTGTAGTAAGTTTTTTGCTCCTCCAGGGTCTTGCAGTCAAAAATTTTTAATCCCTTTTTTCCTACGAATTTGCGAATAACCATACTGAATTTGCGGACGGTTTGTTCCCATTTTCCAGAGTAAAGAAGCGGGCTCCAATTGCTGTTTCCAAACACGTTTAAAAAATACTCCTGGGTTTCTGGACGTAATGTGATTATCTTCTTAAAAAGATCTTCTCGACTTTGAGTAGAGCTGCTTGCAGTTGGATAGCCAAGAAATTGAATAAATTCATTGTGATTCAAGTGTCTTACACTTTCAATTCTTAATTCCGTCAAATAAAGTTGCTCTAAAGAGAGATCCACACAAATGAGCTCTTGCGGTGATTTGGTTAAAAGAGGAATGATTCTGCTTCCGCTCCCCGCAATCGCTATGACTCTCTCTGTATGGTCAGGAAGAAGCTCCGATTCGACAACCGAATCTTCATTAGCTAATGTATATACCAACCCGTTAAAATGTGCTTGTCCCATAGGTTTGTTTTCCGCTCATCAAATTGACTCTAGAGATCGCTGGTTAATATCCAATCCCAATTTTGTGGTTGTGTACCGCAATTGAGTAATGTGATCGTAGAAGAAGGAAAAAGCTGCATCCCTGAAAGCTCCTCAATCAGGGGATCTTCGGATGTCGCACAAAACATGTGGATATGACCCTCCTGCGGCTCGTACTTTTTCTCAGATCCTTTCCCCATTTCTCCAAATTGTGCATGCAAAACCGGGATTCTACTTTGATCATGGGTCAAAACGAGATCTTTAATTCCTTCCAGCGACAGAAACCGAACATCTCCTCGATACCGTTCCAAAATGGGCTGGGCTTTTTGCATCGAGGCATAGTCTAACGAAAATAGACTAAGCTGGGTATCTCTGACGGGAATCCATTTGAGCCATCTTGTGAGACGTTTCACTCGATTTTGACTGCTTCCTGTCGTAGGATTCATGGAAATGCCAAAACCATTCCAACTGGTTAGCAAATTCCGTAAATATATTTTGTAAGCCATTTTGATAGGTAAGTGCTGGCCTCGATAGTCTGGATGAATTTTCAGGTCACAATAGTACCAAATTTTTTTCAGGCCGATGCGAGATGGAACAGTTCTCAAAACTGCGGCAACTACTCCAGCAACGCGATGTTTGTCGACGAATACGTAGTAATAGAGTTTTCCCAATCGTTCAAAAAAGGCAAAATAATCTTTACCATGATCAATTTTAAAAAACTTATCTCCATAGGGATAGGTGACTTCTCGTTCCAAATCAAGAATCTGGGTGAGATAAAGATTCATATTTTCAAGAGTCAAACGCACTAATTTCATGAAACAGATACCGCTGTTGCTACAGATACTTGTTTCTTTTCAGTCAATTTAGCTTCTGTAATACTAGGATTTGCTAGACTGCCGTTGATCCAACGTCTGCTTCGTGCGCGAAATAGTCCCTCATACAATCCATTAAAAAGGGTTGCTCCCAAGCGAAGCCCTTGCTCAATAGAGTTTCGCGATTCAGGTTCTGCATGCCAAGCAGTTCGTAGAATCGTAAAGAAATCCTCCGCATGCTTGATGTCCAATTTCTCATGAAGGTCGTAATGGATAAGCTGGCCAGGAGTGATCCAGCCGCGCGCTACCACGCTTCGTCCGATAAAAAATGAAATATCGGAAAACATCCTTTCAATTATTCCCATCGCCCCGACTCCGAGCAAGTAATGATCGGAATTACATACGCCTTCCAAAGCCGTGTTAAAAATTCGAAGTTCTGGCCATAAAACGCGAGCTTTCACGTCTTCAAAAGTACATCCATTCAATCTCTGGAGAAAGACCAGAAAGGTAAATTTATGAAACCGATCGCGGTCACCTTCTCCGTGTTCTTCCCACACGTTTCGCAAAATCCCGAGTCTTTGCTCAGGACAAGGAATCTTGGATACCAATGCAGCCATGGGGCGGGCGAAAAAATCAACAGCAGAGTAAAATTGAATCTGTGTTTCTACGAAATCATTTTTATCAAAAGTCCCGTCTTGTAGATGGACAAAATAGGAATTACTTAAGTAATTTGTTTCTTGGAGAATTTGCTCGATTAACTGATCCATACTTATTCTACCTTCAAGGCATAATTGATTTGTGAATAGAATAGACTTCTATCGCTTGTCAGTAACTCTGCACTTTCATCACACAAAAGCTCAAAATGACTGGAAAAGTACTTCATAAAATCTTTTTGATTATTGAGTTGACGTGTTAACAACCGTGCTCCTGGCTTCATCTCAAGATTGAGTCGATTGGCCAGATTCTCAATCTTGTCTTCATCCATCCAATCAAAAATATTGGAAAGATTCACAAGATCGAATGAGTGAAAACTTTCGACTTTGTCGATAGTATTATTGAAGAACTCAAAATGATACTTCGGAGTTGGCGCACAGAGATAATAAGGAAGGCAGGATTCCTGGTCGATATAATGTCCTAAAAATAGATGATGAATAAAATAATTTCTGGACATGTCTTCCTTTTCCAGTCCTTGCTCGATCACCTTCCTGAAATATTCAGGGTAGGAGTCTCTAGGAGCGTGCTGTACAGCTTCTGGCCCAAACATGGCTTCAAGAAAATTGTGGTGGAAAAACAAATCAAAGGCAACCTTCCAATATTTGTGTTCAAACAACACAGTTCTGATATGAGAGGTATGAGATTTGCCTAAAGGCTGGGTCAGAAGTTCCTTCAGCTCTTCCGAAGGCAAAATAAACTCAGTAATGAAGTTTCTAAACGAACGGAAAAGTGACTCGAAATTTCCTCTCTCGTTGAGACCAAATGGAGAATCATTTTCTACATTAAAAGCCCCTTTCTTTTTTGTGATGGAAGATTCCTCTAAGGCCCTTATTTTCTCTTGTATTAATTTAATCTGTGCTCGATTCGGATCTACTAAAGTGAACCGAAGATGAGGAAAGTAAGCCTGTAGGGAAAGCGCAGTACAGCCTCCCGAGGCAATGAGAAGAATTTCCTTTGCACCCGAGGAAAGGATTACTTTTTTCTCGATTTCCGGGTCTTCTCTGACTACTGAAAATTGAATTGGGTTATTTTTATTCTTGAGCATATTTGATCTGGCTTGCAGTCTCCATAGTGAGCAATTGAGTAGAAAATAGCATTTTATCCTATGCTTAAGGTTGCTGATGTTTTTATATTGTACAGATATAAACAATTCTGTCAATAAATAATACCCTTTGTGTTGTGGTGGACTTTCTACTGACGGCCCATTTCCTGGAATGGAGCTATGAAGGTATTCTTCGAACCGGAGCGCTGGCTTGTTCTATGTGTGCAAACCTTAGAAGGATGTAGCGATAGAGTGAGTGATTTATAATCTAGGAGTTTAATATCGCTACAGGTCTATAGTAACACTTTAGTATTAATTTAATATTAACAGCATTAAAATTTTATTTATTGATACATAAATAATCTATAAGTGTAATTAAAGGACAAAATAACGGCATTTAGTTCTTTAGCAAGCCATAGGCAGGTTGTAACCTACCTATATCTGCGGTGTTTTTAAATCATCTTACGGAATTGGAATTAATAACTATGTAGGAGTTGGCGTGACGCTTTCTTTCTGGGTAAGTTCTCCATTAGGAGGAGTGGTAACTGACGTGCCATATATCATTCTTGACATCGGGTTCCAGAAGAAAGAGAACGCTCCTGAAAGGTAACCGCCTGTCCCCACATTAGCTTTTTCTGGCTCCTTATTTTTTTCTTTACTGCGATCAGTTACACCAAAATGTTCAATAGCATGTTGTTCTGCCAGCTTCATGAATAAATCTGTTCCCGCAATAGGAGGAAGTTCGTGCGATGGTCTGTTTTTATAAAATCGCTCTGCAGCCGTTGTGACTAATCCATTAGCTTGTTTTAGCAAGCACAGTTCGTCTACTTCAATTTTTTTGCTAGGGACTATACTGCGTAATGCAGCCAGGTCATAGATAAAGGTTTGAATTTGCTGATAAAGCTTTGCAAAATCTTCAATAGGATCAGCAAATTGTTCTTCATAGCTTTGGGTAAGTTGCTCAATGGTGTATTTCTCTAGGCCTTTTCCAGACAATTTTTTATAAATATGGGCTATTTTGCATGCTGAGGGATGGTCGGGTAATTTTTTATATTCTTCAGAACTCATAATTTCATCGAGAACGGAGGGGCTATTTTCGATGTGATTTAATTGCATCAATAAGGCACTAAAAAAGTGGATTAAACGAATATCTATAGATTCTTGAAAGTAATTAAAGTCTTTTTTCAAAGCATGGGCGCGAACAACTAATGTATGATTTATACTCGTGAAACTTAATTCAAGGAGTTCGGCAACAAACTGTTTAATCGTTAAATTATCTGATTCAGACAGCTCTTTAAATTTAGTTAAAATATCAATAATTGCTTGATATAGCGTTTCTTTTTCTTGTTCTTTTTCAATTGAGGACCAATTCTCAGTTAAATATTGCTGACTTACCTGACGAATCACGATACCAAATGTTTCCAATACATTTTTACGATTCACTTCAGAATCCAGAATGGATGCTTCTTTATTGGTAATTTTTTTAATGTTTTCTTCCAGGACTGAGCTTGCGGTATTAATCATCTCAGCAAGGTTTTTTCTTTTGGTATCAAGGCCAAAAATTTTAAAAAAATGTGTTTGCATTAATAAGGCATGTTCTTCATTAACATAGCCAGAGTAGGTGGTAAAGACCTCGTTGAAGAGGCCGTAAATACGTCCTTTATGTAAAATTCTGCGTTGCTTAGTGAGACCCATGTAGGAATAATGGGTTGAATTATATGCATCATACCCAATTTGGTTTTTGGCAATTGCAGCATAAAGTGTCCGTAAAATAGTTGGAAAATCAAGTGCGGCTATCTTAATTGATTTCGCTTCAGCATCGGCTCCCGAATATTTTCTGCCTAAAGCGGTATACTGATGAAAGATCTGGGTGCCATCATTAAACGCTACTTGGTGCTTATTTAAGAAATTAAGTATCTTATATATCATTAATTTTTGGACATGGGTGGTTTTATAACCATCAGGGCAGACAATTATTCCTTGTTGGGAACCATCATTTCCATTTGAGCCTGTCCCGTGATGCCCTGGCATAGAATAACAAACAAGATTTTGTTTTTCTTTAGAGACTACTTCAGGATAAATTGGGGTAAATCCCCAATCAGAACGCTCGTTTGCATAATAAATTAATTCAGCATTTTTTATAATTTCCGGTAATATAAAAAAACGTTCGTCATACCAAGTAATTGGGAAACAATCTCCAGGGACAGGATCTATACCAAAAAAGTTTAGTGATGTCTGTGGAAGATTTGTTTTTAACTTATTAAACCATTGCTCTTGCTCTTCTTTGGGTATGAGATTAATTTGGGATTTTAAAGGCTCTATAATATCTGGCGTGTTATTTGTTGGTGTACCCTTGTATCGTTTGGTTTGCTGCTCAGCCAACTGTTTCAATACTTCTTCAAAGGTAGCGCATCCTGAAGTCATTGTTTGTATTGCTTGTAATTCATGAGCTATTAAAATCGATTCAACCGCGCCTCTACTATGCGCAATGATGTTGATTAGTGTTTGTCCTCGGGCTATTGCTTTCAATATTGCTGCCAGCCCCAGGGAAATTTTTTCTCCTACATTGGAGCCATCTGTTTTAGGTCCATTAATTACAGTAATTTCATCTGCTTGCAAGGGATAAGGGTTTTTTGCGTCTACCTTCGTCGTTTTAGCAGGTGAATTTGTTTTAATTAAAAAAGAGACAACACTTAGTGTTTCTCCTTTAGGGTAATCTTTTACTGTAGCTCCCTTGGTATAAGGAGTGGGTTTCGCAATTTGTTTTAACTCAGGAGTAAAGTCAGTGAGTGTCCCTAGCATTGTGAGTGTGAATGGTTGCTTTTCAATTTTACTGTCCATAGTAGAATGCCCCATAGTGTGACACAATGATCCATTATAGACATTATTGAATATAAAAATAAACAAGTACGCTTATATTAGAAAATGCGGGTATGGACTCGGCAGATTGCGATTTACGAAGACAGCAATTAGTTCCTTTTAAACATCTTTTTTAGGAAATAAACTTACTCATCCGCAAATAAGTATCATATAATTTAATATAGGTATTATTTTTTTCTATTTCTCTTAATAAACTATTAATACGCAGGATTAACTCTTTATTTTTGGGTAATGCGAGGATTGCTATCCCATCTCCAATTGTGTGTACGTTTCCTAATGGTTTAAATTGCTTTCCTCCCTCTTGGGTCCAGTAATTTACTGAAGAGCGGTTAAAAAAAGCAGCTAATATTGTTTTATTATGTAAATCGGCCAAGACATCTTCAATGTCATCATAGAGCTTGATTTGGAATAGTTTATGGTAATGCTCTGACAAATATTCATAGAACAATCCACCATTGAGCCTGTTTCGCAAAACACCGATTGTTTGACCTTGCAATCCATTGATTGAATTAATTGGATTATTTTTTAGAACTAAAAACTGCCCTTTACTTAACATATAGGGCAAACTGAAAATAAAATCAGTTTTAAGAGCATAAGAAATCGGAATACCTCCCATCGCCAAATCAACTTTACCCTCTTTTAATTTGTTGTAAAGCTCATCCATTCCCATCGGAATAAAATTACATTGTTCTTTTAAGTGCTGACAAAGTAATTGAGCCAAATCAATATCAAATCCATTGCCCGGAGAGAAAATGTAAGGCGGTTTAAACATAAGCGTACCGATATTAATAGTGGCAAAACTCATTGATGAGAAAAAAAGGCCCAGAACTATTAATATGGTTTTAATTTGCATTGTTTTAAACTCCATTTTGATCATCCACATATCCGTAGTTATTTGTATAATAGGTTAGAAACTCGAAACAAGTAGCCAAGGTATCGTCAGTTTTTGATTATTCCTATATTCCTGCATCTCGCGGACAAGCCGTGAGCGCGGGACATAGTAAGTACACTATTTATTGAATAATGGCTCAAAACATAAAGGTTTCTAAAAAATTAGCACTATCCCTAGTTAATGCACAGGGCCATTACCTCCACCATTATCCGTGCCAATTGCTCCTGTATTTCCTCCATTTCCCAAGCTGGTGCTGGGAGTAGGGGCGGTTATCTGGTAGGAAAATCGAGCAAATAATGTAATCCACTCATATTCGACGCGGAACGAATAGAGTTCCTGGTCGCAAGCAACCAGTTTATATACTATTGGAGATGAACCATATTTTTCAATGCATTCCTGATCTGTATTGAGGTTCATTAAGCTCTTCCAACTGCGCAATTATTTTTTCTGCCTGTTCTTCACTGATGAGGTTTTTCTGTTGAATTTGTTGAATGAATTCTATGGCTTGTTCTGAAGTTTCAAATACTAGAACAATCACATTTTTTCCCTCATATTGCTTTAGTCGTTCTTGTTCTTCTTCGGACATATCTTGATAAAGTTGGCTTTTCTTAAGCTTATCCAGGGAGTCAAAGATTTGAGGCTGAGCCTTTTTTTGAGCCATAAATTCATTATAAGCTTGACGTATCTGCTTCGTTTTTTCATCGTCATCAATACTTAAAATTATTGGCTTTGGCATGATAAATACTCCTGTTGATAATAAGTAATGAAAGACTGGCGTCTTTAAATTGTCAAAAAAACATATAAATTTTGTATAAATAATAGACGTATAAGTTCTGCTTTTACAAATTGGTTGGTAGAAAAAAAGCAAAATGCAAGATAGAAACCTTCACAAATTTTTTTGCGCATAAAGCCTGAGAGATAGACAAAAAAATTTGGTTTAAGGCATTGAAATATAGGAATA
>NZ_LBAW01000046.1 GCF_001648595.1 Legionella bozemanae
TAGCACGCCAATATTGAATATCACGTCGAATCGTGAGCGGTTATTAAAGCAGATTTCTGTCGGAGCGGTATGGGGCGTAGGGCGGCAATGGGAAAAGAAACTCATCACGCGAGGAATTGACACCGCGTATGATTTGGCAACCACAAATATTCATCTTCTGAAAAAGCGTTTTAATGTGGTCTTGATGCGTACTGCCATGGAGCTGCAAGGAATTGTCTGTGGCGACTTAGAAGAAATAGAGCCCAAACAAAGCATTATGTCATCAAAAAGTTTTGGGCGGATGCAAACACAATTCGCATCAATTGCCGAGTCAGTCAGCAGTCATTGTGCTCGTGCAGTGGAAAAAATGCGTCGCCAACATTTAATGGTACAGCGAATAAGTGTTTTTGTTCACACCAATCGCTTTCGTGATGATTTAGCACAGCATACTCAGTCCGTAGAGTTTCAGTTGATTCATCCTACAGATGATGTGCGCTTAATAACTCAAATCGCTAAGCGGTGTTTGCAGCGTATCTTCAAATCCGGATATTTTTATAAAAAAACAGGTGTATGTCTGCATGATTTAATTCCTAAAGACCCAACACAATTGGACCTTTTTCATCAGCCAAGTGATGCGCAGCTCCAGCATACTGAGCACTTAATGCGTGTGTTGGACCAAATCAATCAAAAATATGGCAGAAGCACCCTTCGTTTGGCTGCAGAAGGCTATTCCAAACCTTGGGCAATGCGCGCGGAGCTTAAATCACCTGCGTACACTACGCGATGGTCTGATGTTCCTCAAGTACGTGTGTATTGAGGCTTTTTATGAGCTTAATTAGAAAAATTATTCACATTGATATGGATTGCTTTTATGCTGCAATCGAAATGCGTGATTTTCCTGAGCTTGCGAATAAGCCCATCGCGGTAGGAGGGGAGGCACATCGACGTGGTGTCATTGCCACCTGTAATTATGCGGCACGTGCATTTGGTGTGCGTTCAGCCATGCCTACGGCAAAAGCGCTTAAATTATGCCCTCACCTTATCTTACGGCCGGTGCGTATGGAGGTTTATCGAAAAGAAAGCCAATTGATTCGCGCTTTGTTTGAGGAATATACCCCTTTGATTGAACCTTTATCTTTGGATGAAGTTTATCTTGATGTGACCACCTCCACAAAGTGTAAGGGGAGTGCTACCTGGATAGCCCAAGAGTTACGTGAGCGCATTTATCAGACACGACAATTGACTGCGAGTGCAGGAATTGCCCCAAACAAGAGCTTGGCAAAAATTGCTAGTGATTGGCGTAAGCCTAACGGCCAAAAGGTAATTCGACCCGAGGAAGTTGCTGCATTTATGATTGATTTGCCGGTGCGCAAGTTATTTGGAGTTGGTCCTAGAATGGAAGAAAAACTTAATGCATTAAATATTAAAACATGTGGTGAGTTACAACAGCATTCAATGGAGTATTTATCCCATGAATTTGGTGCTCTAGGTCAGAGACTTTATGATTTAGCACGAGGAATAGATGAGCGTCCTGTCAATCCTGAACGTATTCGCAAATCCATTAGTGTCGAAGAAACTTATTTACACGATTTACCGAATGTGGAATCCTGTTTTGCTGCTTTACCCGAATTAATGGCGCGGCTTGAAGCACGAATGAAACAGGCAGGAACATTGTCTTCAATACACACTCTTTTTGTTAAATTAAAATTTAATGATTTTCAGCAAACCACGGTGGAATGTGTGCATGACAGTCTCGATTTAAATATATTATGCCAACTCCTACACGAAGGTTTTTTGAGAAAACGTATGCCAGTAAGATTGTTAGGCATAGGAATCAAATTGAAGCAAGAAAAGATCTATGAGGGCATTCAACTGCCTTTATTTGATTTAAACTTAGTTCAGAAGTGATAAATAACTCTAATATAAGGCATCCATATTTATGACGGCAGAAATCAAAATTCCAAATCTAAATGAAATTCGCGAAGCCAGAACGCTTCTCGGTGATAAAATTTTGCTGACTCCTGTTTGGGAATGGAGGGGACAAGAAAAAGATAATCTTTTTGGAAAGAATACTGAATTATTTCTCAAGCTTGAAACACTCCAATATGGTGGTTGTTTTAAACTTCGTGGCGCCTTATTAAATATGATGGCGCTAAAGAGCAGTGAATTAAAAAACGGAGTTACTGCTATAAGCGCTGGTAATCATGCAATTGCAGTCGCATACGCTGCAAAACAATTGGGTATCAGTGCGAAAGTTGTTATTCCAAAAACGGCTAACACATTTCGAGTTCAACGGTGTCAATCTTATGGCGCCGAAATCATTTATTGTGACACCATTAATGAAGGCTTTAACCTGGTTCATGAAATTGCAAAACAGGAATCTCGAGCCTTTATTCATCCTTTTGAGGGATACCAGACTGCATTGGGAACAGCTACATTGGGCTTGGAATTTGCGGAACAGACTAACAGATTAGATGCTGTTGTTGTCGCTATAGGAGGCGGTGGCTTATGTGCAGGGGTTTCAAATGCTTTCAAGCAAGCCCAACCCTCCTGTAAAATCTACGGGGTTGAGCCAGAAGGCGCAGATACAATGAGTCGAAGTTTCAAAGCGAATAAGCCAATGGCCATTAATAAAATTCAAACCATCGCAGATAGTCTTGGTGCCCCTAAAGCGGAACCCTATAGTTTCCATTTATGTAAACTGAATGTCGATAAATTAGTAACGGTTCATGATAATGAACTTATTACTGCAATGAAATTAATTGCAGAAGAACTCAAAATGATGGTTGAGCCAGCTTGTGCAGCTGCCATTGCAGCATCTCTTAACCCATTGAAAAACGAGCTTCATGGAAAAAGGGTAGGGATTATTTTTTGTGGAAGTAATATTGATATCAGTACCTTTTGCGGTCATTGTAATTAGAAAACTACTAATTCAAAGTTGATATATTTTCCGTTATTTCTAGGAAAATTCTCGTTTTTTTTGTTGGGGTCTTGGAAAATTCTGAAACAGCATTTGATAAGAGCCCCTTAAGGAGGCTCAGTAAGATGAAAAAACATAAATTTGTCCATTAACATCCACCGAACAATAGTTACTAATAAACAGATCACGAGCAAAAGCTTCATAATCAAAATAGTAGTATAAATTATCCGGCAATTGATGGGCATAACATTCATCAAATAATTGCTTAGCGAAATCAACCTCGGAATCAAAGCAACCGTGAAAATTTTCCAGCATAGTTTGTGCCTCATCTATTGAGCAGTAACAAAGAAGGGCTAAGCCCAACTCTGCGTGTTCTTTAATAAATGATGCGTATTCAACAATAGTGCCTATTGCTTCGTACTCATGGATATTGATACCGCCGAAACCTTCATAATCGTGTATGGCATACTCTTCAGCACTTTTTATTTTTAAGTCTGATTAATTCTAAAATTATTTCAAGTAAACATCATGATCGATGAAAAAAATTTTAGTCTGAGATTTAATCTAATTGTCGAAGCCAACTATTTGCAAAAAGCCCTTTATGGTATAACTGTCAGATTGATTAAACACATAAGGATAAAAAATACAATGGATGTTCGCTCAACAATTACAAAAGCCTCTCTAGCCAGCTTAATGCTGATTTTTAGCCAATCATTGTATGCTAAGACACTCAAAGAAAATACAAATGTAACTCAGTGCGATAAAAATGCTGTATCTTTTTTTAATTTTCTTTTTGCAGATGGCAGCAATGGTATTGAAGCAATATCTTTTGCAGGTGATGCAAGCGTAGTTGTTAATGGCTCTCTTATAAGCGGAGGGAATGGGACATCTGGAGGAAATGGTGGGATTGGCATTCTTGTTGATAGCCTGACAGCAAATGCGAGGGTCACCACTAATAACACTACCGTCTCGGGTGGAAATGGGGATACAACGGGTCAAGGTGGTGCAGGCCTTAGCATTCATGCAGAGCAATTGATGGCCGCTAACCTTCAGAATAGCACGATCACGGGTGGCGATGGAGGTTCAAGCGGCATGGGTGGTCATGGAATTATTACTGGTTCTGACCAAGATAATACCCTAATCATAATTGATTCAAATTCAAAGGTTACCGGGGGTACTGGAGGTACAAATAGCCAAGGAGGCGATGCGATTAACTCCAACTCAGGACAATCCACAACAATTGTTCTTAATGGTAATAGCACAGTTCAAGGTGGTAACGGGGGGTTGAATGGTAATGGCGGCAATGGAGTGAGCCTTAGCTCAGTATCAGCATCCGTACTTATTATTGGTTCTGGATCACAAGTTGCTGGCGGAGATGGATTTGGAAGTGGTGTTGGTGGTATTGGGATTACAGGAAATAACCTTTCTATTACAAATGCAGGGACCATTTCTGGAGGTTTCTCCAATTCAATCCAGCAAAATGCGATCATCTTTACTGGCGGGATTAACTCTTTGGAACTAGAGGCAGGATCAATTATTAATGGTAATGTAATTGCCTTTAGCTCAATGGATACACTAGCTCTTGGTGGTAGTTCGAATAGCAATTTTGATGTTTCAACTATTGGTTCGCAATATCAAAATTTTGGTATTTATAAAAAAGTCGGTACCAATACGTGGGTTCTTACTGGCACAACCTCATCCATTACGAATTGGGACATACAATCAGGGATTTTATCGATTAGCGATGATAGCAATTTGGGAAATGCAGCAAGTATTCTGATTTTAGATGGTGGCACCTTACTCAATATGAATGCGATTAACAGTAATCGCATGATCACAATCACAGGTAATAACGGAAGCCTCGTCACCGATGCCGATTTAACCCTGAATGGCTCTCTTAGTGGATCAGGTAACTTAAGCAAACAGGGTAACGCGGTTTTAACTTTAATGGGTAACAGTAGTGACTTCACTGGAACAACAACAGTTGCTCAAGGCACATTAATCATGAATGGTACTCTTGGAGGCAACGTTAATGTACTCGGTAACTCTCTTTTTAGAGGTAATGGAACAATACTTGGCACAGTGACCGTAAATAATGGCGCAACTATTGCACCCAACACTCCAACCCAGGCATTAAATATGGGCGGATATATTTCTAATTCAGGCGCATTTTATAACGCAGAAATAAACCCAAATGGGAATTCCAGTTTAATTAATGTGACAGGAACTGCAGTTCTCAATGGAGGTATCGTCCAAATCACTCCAGAGCCAGGCACATATAAAGTTAACACTCAGTATACTCTAGTCAATGCTGAGGGTGGAGTAACAGGTACTTATGATGAGCTAATTCAAAGTCTTAATCTTCTCTTTATTACTCCTGCCTTAGCTTATGATGCGAATCATGTTTATCTGGATCTGCTACGTTCTACAACTCCTTTTTCGATTTTTGCTGTCACTCCAAACCAAGTTGCTGTAGCCAATGCTGCGGATACGCTTAATCCGAATGATGAGGTATTTACAGCATTAGCAAGTTTAGTTAATACAACTCAAGCACAACAAGCATTTAATAGTTTATCCGGTGAAATTTATGCTTCATCATTAAGTGCATTGCTTGAAGAAAGCCGTTATTTGCGTCATACGACCTTAAATCGTTTACAACAAATTTCCACCGAAGCAAGCACACAATTTGATTTTAATTATGGTCTTAATCATCCGTCCCCCGCTCAAAACAAATGGGAATGGTGGGTAGAAGGCTTTAGTGCTAAAGGATATTTATCCGGAAATTTTAATACCAGCAGGGTCACTGACTCCAATGGAGGCGCATTCATTGGCGTAGATACTCTCATAGGAAACAATATGCGTGTGGGTATGTTAGGTGGTTATCAGCACAGTAGCTTAGATATCGATGCGCTGTCTTCACAAGCCAATGTCAACAGTTACTCCTTGGGAGTATATAGTGGCGCGCAAGTCGATCAATTCGCCATACGCACTGGAGCTGCTTATACTTGGAATAACTCAAAAGTTAATCGTCAAGTTGCTTTCCCCGGTTTCCTCAACCAATTAAGAACCAGTTATAATCCGAACACCACTCAAGTTTTTGCTGAATTAGGTTATTCTTTTTATCTACAAAAACTGTTGTTCGAACCTTTAATTGACTTAGCCTACGTATCTATTGACAGCTCTGATTGGACCGAGCATGGTGGGGATGCGGCACTTACTGGAAGTGGTGATGAAGATATTTTTTATACTACTTTAGGATTAAGACAAACTGCTTTGTTAGCTAAAAGTCACTCATCAGAACTCAGCGAAAAAGTTGTCCTCGGTTGGCGCCATGCCTCCCAAAATATAAACCCGGTAGCCACTTTAGCCTTTGCTTCTGGAAGCTTACCCTTTTTTATTGATGGAGCACCCATAGCAAAAAATGCATTATTGATTGATGCAGGCTTGAATTTAGTTAATATAGATAAAAACATTACCTTTAGAGTAACGTACTTAGGACAATTAGCAAGCAGTGTTATTGACAATGGTGTTGCTGGAATATTGACTTGGCAATTCTTCTAAACGATTTCTAGCTATGGATAAGGTTTTTTTTGTTATCCATAGTTTTGCCCACTTACTTCATCGGGGGAGGGATCCATCCTTTTTAAAATTATTCAATCTGATCTAATGTGTACATCAGGCCTAAAAAGGTTTTTATTTTTACCAAATATTAATTCGAGAGTATTCTGACTAGAATAAAATTTTATGCTTAAAATTTGACTAAATTAATGAATAATATATCATAGTTACTTTCAGTAATTATCCAAAAAAGCTAATTATTTTATGATTTTTAAAGAATAGGTAGAGTAAAGTGGTTTCTCGTGAAATAACATTTAATAAGTCTGATTACTGTGATTCCCAGATCTAAGAAGGGCGGGGTTAAGGCGGATTCAACTCGCTAATGCAACTAGCTTTTTTGGGCAACCCAAACAGTTGCTCCTCCA
>NZ_LBAW01000047.1 GCF_001648595.1 Legionella bozemanae
ATCTATTAAAAATTTTAACAAGCTAAATAGATTTTAGGGGGAATTTAATGCGTTTGCCATGAATCCCTGCTCCTTTCTAGCTACCATAATCCAAATGCCAATAATTTTTTCACATTCATTTGGATTCATTTGCTATCAAAAAAACCTCATTTTAAAAAAAGAATTTATTTACAATTGGTGACAAATACAACCTTTGTGTCATTGATTGATGCTAGAAGAAATTATTTGATACTGCAGGTGCTGTTTTAGCGGTGACTTTTGAGGATAAAATAAAATGGGATTTTTGTTTGTTAATACTGATGAATTATCCGCGATGTCCTGCGATTGTTTGACGATTTAAGCGATTCTAATGTAAGGAACTATTTACTACCATTGAGGTCTTTCTTTTTGTTATTCTTCATCATCATTTTCTTTAGCATGCTCTTAATGAGGTCACATTAACACTGCCCATATAATGTGCAATTATTATTCAGTAGCATATACTTAATCATATTATTTATTTTATGCAAAAAGAGAGCATTTAGTATGAAACATATTGTAATTATGCAGGGTCACCGTACTGATGCAAATCGATATGTGCAACAATATCTAACCAATGAGAAAGATGAAGTCTATTTCATAGATACAAATATCGTAAGTATCGATACAATTCCCCAAATAATATCTGAGCAAACCGAACAAGATCAAGAAAATTATCAGATTCATGTAATTTCTAATTCACATTACGTTACAGCAACCGATGGCGAGTTTCCTCAATTAAAAGATTTTCTTATACAATGGAGCCTATCTCACCCTAATAGCTGTTATGTAGGACGGATTAAGGAGCATTATCAAAAGGAGCTAGAGAATTCAACTGATCGGAAAATTTTTCCAGAAGAAAATAGACGAGTTATAAAACAGCCTACTCATACATTTCTACCATGGTGTGCTAGTTTTTTTTCAAAACCAACAAAAATAAAACCACCAATAGAAATATTAGAATCAAATGAGATTTTTTTTAAGGCATCTGACAATAATAGTTTTTTACGCAAATTGAATTTGCACTTAAATTCGAAGCATTTTACTCGTGAAAAAATACTTGATTTCTTTAATGAAATAAAAAAACCAAGTAGGGGACGTTATGATTTTATCCACAATTGCTCGTCTATCAGTAAATTTTTAGTTTTTTTTAAGGCTAGACGTAACGCTGACGAGGTTAATTTTTGGCATACGGAGACTTATCAAACGGCAGTTAAGCTTTTAAAAGATGCTTATATCCAACGCGCGCATGATGTAACCGCAATAAATAGAAAAGCGGAGGAGGATATTTTTCTTGACTATTTTAGGGGTAATGCACCCATTCATGCAAAAGAAACGAGTTCGAGAAAAAACTTTAAATAAGCTGTGACTAATACTAATTGCCCATGGAGTCATGTGTGACTAAAATGGGCCTTTGAATATTCACAGAAGAATTAAATATTTTATATGCCGGTGACAAGTTACTAACCTGAGTATCAGCGAAAGAGCTCAAGTGTGCTTTCGTTCCAGATTTTTTTGCTTTCTCAAACTGCTCCTCGTATAGAGTAGTAGCTAATTCGGTGTAGCTTCCTAAAGCAATAGCAAACAAATTGCGAACTTTCCCCATAAGTAACAAGACGAGTTGCACTCGTGTGTTGATTAACGCAAAAACTCTTACGTCACACGATTTAACCGCATTTAGACACTCCCTCCATCGCTTTTAATCCAAACATACTCGCTCACTAACGCCGTAGCGCCAGCCCGTAATCTGACGACCAATGCGCTCCATAAGTGATGCCAACAATGCACAACTTCATGTCCACACAAAGGCGTATCTCTAGTTTGAGTAACTCAAAATCATCCATAAAGGCATCCAATTCCGGTTTTTTTGTGCTCTGATTTGTTGGCCGCCCTTACTGCAAGGCGTCATGGCGCATTTTATCTGTCAAGTTATACTTGTATTCCTTTGGGAACTTTTTCGTATACTTAAATAATTGCAACAGTAATTTATAAGTATCCTGGTAGACTGGCAATAAATCGACGAAAACAACCACCTAATCCTCTTTTTTTTCACCAAAGCTCCCTCTATGGACAACCACAATCTCAATAAGTCTAATAAATAAAAAATTAAGAAAAACCCTTGTATAATACAAGGCAAAAGGCACCAGTATCTATACGGAAAAACACCCATAAATAAGAGAAATTTTTTTAAAAAATCTTTTCTACTTAAGAAGGTAGGATTTTAAAGTATAATTAGATTTTTTATTAAATTTGCTTGATATTGATATGACTATTAAGAATGCTTCCATTGAAATAATTCAAGCTCTTGAAGAGCTTTTTCATCATATATATTCAAAAACTTCGTTAACTCAAAAACAAATTTATTTTCTAACTCTTTTCTATCAAATGGCTACAAATTTCGTAAGTCTTGAATCACTCACTTTAAAACATCCTCTATTAATTAAAGAAATTCATCAAATTAATAAGAAGGATTTTTTACGATACAGTGAACAATTACTCGAATTATCTATTAAAGAGGATAAATTGTTCGACTTACCATTATGGCGAGAAACTACCATCCATTTACTGAACCAACTTATAGCAAATTTTAAAGCAAATTATCCTGAAGAAAAATTAGAAGAAAAATCTGATTCATTAGAATCAGATTTAGCATGGAGAGAACAAAATAAGATAAAAAATCCTCTCTTAAACAGTGTATTTAATCAAACTCTTCGAGAAGTGCGTAATTGGCTTTTAGCTAAAAAATATGCTCCCAAGTGTATTTTTATTAGCTATGCTTGGCCTTTACCCGAGAAGTCAAATGAATATTGGATTAATAGTTATCTACGTGCTCTCGTAAATCATCTTCAAGAGTTGGGAGTTATCGTGCTCATCGATTTCGAAAAAAGCAGATGGGGACATGGAATACAAGAACATATTAATAAAATTAAACAGACAGATGCTGTAGTACTTATAGGTACCCCTTCTTTATATACTAAATACCACCATATGAAATATCGGATGGTTCAGGATGAAATTTCCGAAATTATTCAAAGTAACATACCCCTTATTCCACTATTGATTATGGATAGTGTAAGTCAATCATTCCCACGTTGTATTGCACGCAACCTTGCCATTGAGGACTGGCGAACGGGAAATTATTTTGATCACTTAAAAGATTTACTTATTCATTTATATAATTTGCCCCGTTCAAAAGAATTTGAAAATATATGGAAGAAACTACAAAAATTGTCTGATAGTTTAACAGGCTCACATCCTCTCTTAGCTCCAGCCGCATATAGGACATTGCCCTGGTTAGAAAAAAAAGTATTTTCAACTTCTTCTAAGTCTGGGCGGTTTTTTTCTTCAAAGCCAGTGGAGTTTGCAACTTTGCCTGATCATCAAAATAAAATTTCTCCTCCATGATATACTCGGAATAGGGTTATTTAAAAACAAATAATTTATCTTAAATGGACTTTATGATGAAACAAACTAGTGCAATCAAAGAATTAATTGAAGTAAGTAAACTTCTAAAGCCCTTATGCTCACCACTTAACTCTGTAGGAATTCATACATTTACGGCGCTAATTAATTATGATGATAATACGCAAATTAATTTAAGTAATAAACCTCAATGGATCGCTGATTATTACGATTTAAAATTACATGACAGCAGTCTTTATGACACTAATCCAACCCTATTTACTACTGGATATAGCTTATGGCCAAAAGATTCTCATCTTCCTATCTTTCGCCATGGATTAACACATTTTGATAGTGGTTTTGGTATTACCATTTGCCATCGACATAAGGATCATACTGCCTTTTATTTTTTTTCTGGTTCAAATAAAAATGCTGCATTAATCAATTTTTTTGTTAATAACCTGAGCTTTTTAGAGACATATATTTACCATTTTACTCAAAATATGTCTCGACAAATCGCTAAGTCAAAACTTCTTGGGTTAAACCAACAAAAAAAAACCACAGAATCTGTAGTGAATGACTTAATGATTTCCTCTTTGTTAAAAAGAGCAACCTCAGAAAATGAAACCATTTTTCTTCTTAAAAAGAAGTTTATTTCTTTGAAAAAATTTAATAAAGAGATCTCACTCAGATTAACTCCTCGACAAAAAGAAGTCGTTTATTGGTTTGCGCAGGGAAAATCAGCAAAACAAACCGCTGAGATTCTTCAAATTTCCACTCGTACTGTAGAGCGTCATTTTGAAGATGTACGAAAAAAAACAGGACTTAAAAATAAGCAGGAGATTTTTAATGCTTTTTATGAAAGTACTATTTAACTTATTCTGTTAAAGCAGATATAGAATGAATTTCTCATTATTTAAAATAAACAAATAATGGCGATAATTAGTAATTGCTAGAAGAAGAAATACCTCTCGATAGGATTCTACATAAACCTCCACTAATACTCTCAAGTTACTGTTTTTTAACGAGATGCAATTCAGGAGCATTTGGATTTGCTCCTATAGCATTACCTCATTTTTCAGCTTTTTTCTTCGGTCATTATACGCTCCACACTTAGTATCTAAGCTAAGTCTGAAGTACAAATAAATTCAGATATTCTTAAGAAGAAAAGATTTTTAAGAAATTTTCATTTCTTATTCATGGGTATTTTTACGTATAGATATTTTTGTCTATCCCTCTTAGATTAGCTAACACATAACAGGATCACTGGGTTTAATATTAGTTTTTGCAACAAGACCAGATTTGTCTCTGGGGAGATAAGATGATTTTTGTTAAGCAGAGAATTATTGAATGGAAGATATGAGAAACACGAAGAAAGGCTTGACATAATGGTTTTCAAGAGTGGTATCACGCCATCAGCCTAATCATTCTCGACGGTTCATTGCCGATTTACTTACATACAGTCAGTTCTTTCAGTTAGCAGTTGTCACTGATTCTCCTATTACCCGCACCTACACATTCTTCTGTATCTATAACAAGCCTTAGGATGAGAGTTTAAACCATTCTAAGAAAATTAGATTCAACAATCATGTTGGATTAAAAAAGCTAGCCCTAAGGATGTCATTAAATTTTAAGATATTAGGAGTTCTAAATTGCTTCAAATTATGACTCGTTTATTCATAAAAAAATCCTCATCTTATACTCTAGAACAAGTAACTTCTGAAGAAGAATGGAATAACTTAATGGTGGAAAGTATTAGATCGAGTTTTATGCAATCATGGGATTATGGAGAAGCTCTTAGATTAGTTGGATGGAAAGTTAAGCGATTTGTTATTTCCTATCAGGGCATGCCCATTGCATTTTTTCAAACCTCAAGCCGAAAATTCATATTTGAACTAACTAGGATACAACATGGGCCTATATTTTTATTAAAAAATTATAATCTTATTCATGTTTCAAATGTATTTCATATAATACGTAAACATTGGCGCTATTGGAAAGGCAAGACTTTATTGATGTCTCCTTTTCTCCCTTTCTCTGGACATTTACATTCTAGACTGCTCAACTTAGGATATAGATTGGCCAATAAAATGCACTGGGAATCCGCATTAATCGATTTAAGGTTAGATAATGAATATTTACTGTCTAATATGAAAAGTAATTGGAGAAATAAATTAAAGAAAGCTCAGAAATCTTCTTTAAAAATAAAAGCAGTTATTTCAAAATCTGATTTTTATTGGTTTTTGGAACGCTATGAGCTTTTTAAGAAAGAAAAAAACTTTACAGGTGTTAATAAAGATTTTCTGGAAAGTCTCTATAAGCAAATGGTTCCCAAAAAAAGCATGCATATTTTCCTTTGTGAATACCAACAACAATATATAGCAGGCATTATTGTAGTAAGCCATGGTTTGTGCTGTAGTTACATGCTTGGATGGAATAGTGACTTAGGAAGAAAATTATCGGCACATAATCTTTTATTATGGGAGGCTATTCAAAAAGCTAAATCAAAAAATAAATTATTTTTTGATTTG
The DNA here is from genome assembly GCF_001648595.1 of Legionella bozemanae. Lineage (GTDB taxonomy): Bacteria > Pseudomonadota > Gammaproteobacteria > Legionellales > Legionellaceae > Legionella > Legionella bozemanae. The sequence continues at coordinate 5,952 of NZ_LBAW01000047.1, forward strand.
GGAGGTACTCTTTCTTCGCCAATATATAAATCGATTACAGAATTCAAGCAGGGATTAAACGGTGAACAATATATGCTAGTAGGGGAATACTATTAGCAACAGAAAAGAGAATGCATATACAAGATGAATGGAAGCTTTCTTCCTATTATAGAGTTGTAGTTGAGACTATCACTCTTATGTTTTAAAAGGGTGCTTCATCAAATACAACTAATAATGGTAGTAAATTAAAATTACTTGGCGGTGAAACAGTTAAGTTGCCTTCAAGTGCACTATTCTATGAACTAACTTCAGATGATATGGAGAATTTTATTCGCATTAAACAGGATCCTATTTATCAAAAACTAGAGTATGAAAGGATGCTTAAAATTCTACAAAGTAAAAAGGGGCAACTAGACCCAGTTAACAATCCTATAGATTATCGAAAACTGATCCTATTCATGACCGGAAGAGGATATCTGCTTCATTATATAGAAAACGCCATTGCAGAGGTTTTTGGGAGTTAAATACACCATAAAGAGAGCACAAAAATTAAAATTTAACATATCGTTGACTACATTTAGGCGGATTCAACTCGCTAATGCAACTTTTGTATATAAAACAATCAGTTGAGATGGTATAA
>NZ_LBAW01000048.1 GCF_001648595.1 Legionella bozemanae
ATCCTGTATCCAAATGTTTGATGTCTGCTCGAAGTTGCTGCGTTTTTAGGCTACCAGGATGAAGTACATAAGAATTGAGAAAATGCGCTTCTGCAAGATGCACCATGTCTTGAATCAGCTCTTTCTCGCACCGAAAACCGGCTACATCAATGATTTGAATGCGCTCGTTATTTTTAAATACCTGGGAAGAGAGCCCGTGATTTGGTACTGAAATCGAAAAGCTTACTTTTAACTCGTTGGTAGTTTTTGCAATAAAGTCCTTCTCGCGTGCAAGAAGATGCGCCGTTGTATAATATTCCAAGGGTTTTCCCTGGAGTGCCCTTGCCTCCAAAAGAGATCCAATTTCCCGTTCAATGTCCTCATGGCCAACAAGACCTGCTGAAAAAGTCATAGCCTGGCGCACCAAAGCCCCATGCTGGATTTGAGTAGAATATTCGGACAAATGAGCCAGTGCATCACCCACTGCTTTTTGCGCATCAGGGCTTAAAGGTGTGGTGTGAGTGCTTTTAACCGCTCCTCGTCCGCTATTTAATTTGGAATCCTGAATAATCGTGCCTAAATCAATACCAAGCTCCTTAATTTCGTCTACCCACTGTTGATGCAGCGCTTGACTGTCTATTTCAGTTTTTGGGTTGCGCGTCGATAAATTAGATTTCTCGGCAGCCTTGGCACTGCTTGTACCGCGTTCCTTCATATCATCAAGAATCTGCACGCGCCTTTTGGATGTAGCAGTAATAGCCTCATCACTAATACCTACAATCTCAAAATTACCGTACCTGTCTTTAATGCGAATATCGTAGCCCAGCTCCTTAACTTTTTTAGCTAAAGAGGACATGTACACCAATCCCAAATAATGCTGGTTGGAATAAATTAATTCACGAAAACCATGATCTAGATGTTCTTTATCATTTTTTGCTCGTGACGATAAAGAACGCCATAATCCATCCGAACGCTCAGTCATATTGAGTATGGGTACATGCGTGTGCAAATCGGGATCTAATTCACGAGAGGTTGTATGGACAAACATGGCTGCTACTAAATTACGGGTTTTTTCAAAAGTGGTTTCGCCATTAAATGTAATGCGTGCTTCTGCTGCCAGCTGCTCAATCCGACCAAAGGTAATGTTCACGGCTTCTTGATGGGCTTGAAGCAAGCGCGCGTCTTGCCCCACCAGGGCTAAAATGGATACGGACTTAGGCGCTGATAAAGTCACATCGGTTCCAGGACGATGTTGACGTACTCCCTTATCGATAATACCCAGCAGTTGCCCGCTGGGTAATTGTCCATCCAATAATTGCAAAAATTGCGAAGACTCAATTTCACCGGACAATTGTAACTTCTGCGCACCGCGCCCGATCCATCGGGACAGACTGTTGAGCGAATCTCGATCGCTTAAATAATAATTATCTTGATTGGTGTAATAATGCAGCGCGTCTTTAGCCGCACTTATTTTATTTAAGGTCAACATAATACCTCCCTGGATGACTTAAAAAATTTCTTTTATAACAATGGAGGCCTCACGCAGCTCAATAGCATCGGTGTCGTTTTTGTTGGCTGTAACGTGATCTTTGGGTTCCGCATAAGGTGATTCGGGAGGTACTAAATCCTTATCCGATACCTCATGCGCCAATGTTTCAAATTGATGGATTTTTTTAACGTCGTCATTTCTTTGAGGATTATTTTGAACCATTAACGCGCGATGATTTACTTTTTCCAACGCATCAAAATTGATGGATCGCTCAATAAGCGGTACGCAAATTTCTTTACGCTCAATGTATTTGTTTTTCAAACGAGTGATGGGATGATTTCCTACCAAACGGACATAACACTCCATGTCATCAAGAGTCATAATATCGCCCTCTTCAACCGTATTTCTTTTAGTGCGTTGCGAGCCCACCGTATTACCATCACGAACCGAATCAGGACCATAAGACTGACTTTCTTTCATCTCATTAATCACTTGTGGGCCTAAATCCTCGGAAACCCACTTAGCCACTTTCGATTTTGGACTCCTAAAATAAATGGATGTATTGAGTAGATCCGCAATGGCTCCGGCCTCATGAGTTCCATAGATAAAATCTAATTGCGCAATGGATTGAATGCCAATGGCAACACACCCTCCAAATTTACGGATATCAGCCAGAGTGTCTGAAATGGTTTCTAAACGATGCAGGCTTGCTAATTCATCCATGACAAGCCATATACGCCCCTTATTATTAGCCACCAAGGATTGCACCCCTTGCATAGCGAGTCCTAACCACAGAGAAATTAAAGGCTTTATCTCTTTATGGTATTTGGAGCGTGAGGTAATAAATAACCACCCTTTATTGTATTTTTTAGGATCGGTTGTATTTTCAATCCATTCTTTAATCGAAAAGTCTTCTTTACCCGATTTATCAAGCCCTTCAAGAAAGCGCAGCGCCTTGGTATAGGTTGCCAACACTGATTTAATGGAAATGGCCGTTTTTTCAATTTCCTTACTCACCAGATTTTCAGATTCCGTACCTTTGAGAATGTTCCTGATTTCCTCCAGTGAGGTGGTGAGTAATAACTGCAGAAAAAACACTGGATCTTTTTCTGCATAATCCCTGATTTTCCACGCCATCGAGGTGAAAATGGTTCTTGCTGAGTCAACCCAAAACGGATCGCTGCCTTGAACTGATTTAGGAATTAAATACGTGGCAAAGGAGCCAAACTCCAACGGATTGGCACATTCTCGCCACATTTTCCAATTGGCACATAATTCTGAAATGGGATTGAGCTCCACATCAATGCGCTCATCAAAGAAATAAGGTTTGATGGTACATTCTTTATCATAAATGATTGCCGGCTCGCCCAGCGCCCTAATTTGCTCCAACAGCATCATCATGGCTTGCGTTTTTCCTGCACCTGTTGTGCCATGAAACAACATCCCTTGTTTTTCAGAATACTTAGGCATAGGAAGGCGATTCAAAAGTTTAATTTCTGAAGCGCCACGTTGTGATTCGTTGACCGATTTGATGGTTTCTTTAGGCGAAGACGCTAAGCGCGTACCGGAAACAAATTGATCTTTGGTGTATTTTTCACCTAACTTAATAAAGAAACGGGAAAACAACAGGGTAATCAACAAATACACCGCTCCACCAAAAAATAAAGAAACTTGCGCTTTTCTCCAAAGAGCATCCAAAGCCTGCTGCACGGATGCTTGAATAAGAGGACTTTTTTGATAAAAAAGCGCTGTAATTTTACTCCCATTCAAATTGGTCCATAGCACATACTCACCATAATGAACTTTAACCAAGAAGCCTGAAATGTAGTTAAGTACTACCAGTTTTAATTCAGTCCAGGCATAAAACACCATAATCAACGAAAAAAGCACGATAAAACCAAGGACGGCCCAGTAAAAAATACGATTACTAACCTGAACCATCATTTTGGTTTTATAATCAAAAATTTGACCACCACTGATAAATTGTAAGAGATTTTGTTTCATGGCGTTTAATCCGAATCCTTGAATGCTTTAGCATGTGAAAATAGTTTTTCAAGTTGTTTAATAAGAACGCCTTGCCCAAAACGTTGATTTTCCATATTAAAAAAGAACATGAATAAAACCAGGCTTGTCACCGAAGTAAACGGAAAAATCATTTCCAGATCATCAAGTTGAAAGAAAACAATGAAAATGAAAATTAATATGGTATAAAGAATGCAGTAGCATTTAAGGTAGTACTTCATCAATGCTTGAATATAGGGTGCGGATTTCAATTCAGATTTAATGGCACTCCATAAAATAAATGCCTGGCTTAAGCCCAACATAAGAAAAAAGAGTGGAATTAAATTATAAAGAATTGCCTCGTTCATAATGCTTATGAAGGAAGTTCTGTTCAGATGAAAACCAAGGATTACAAAGAGCTTTATAACCCCAACACTCAAACCGCATAAAATAAAATAAATAATACCCACCATTTTCAGATAAGGAATATACACGTCTGTTGCACTTAATGTTTTTATCTTAAATTTGCTTAATGAATTTAAATCCTGTGTTAAGGCCTCTTGAAATTGTTCCTGATTAATCATGGTGCTCCTCCTTGTAGTAACGTTCATTGTCCAGATAGTCTTGCTTTTGTTTGGTGTATCGATGCGCTAAATCAGATTGAGCTGCTTGTATTGATTTTTGCGTAGCTCCCTCTTGGTTTTGATAGGCTTGAGATAAATCCTCTCGATTATCCAAACGCAAATCATGAGCTTGCCCAATGGTGTTGTCTTGCACCTGGCTCATGTGGCGTTTTTGCGATTGATTTAAAACACCCAATGCATCGTCCTGATGGGCTTGGTTGATTAGTGCTTTTTGGTGTGCTGTCATCGAAGCACGCTGCGCTTCAAATTGGCTTTTAGCCTTATCAGATGATGAGAGGCTCATGCGGTTTACTTGCTCTTTTACTGCCGATTGTCCTTGGGAAGAACTCATAAACTGATCGGCCAATTTTTGTTGCACACTCAAGCTCGAAGCGTCTGCCCCCATTAGTGCCTTTTCTGCCTGAACCCCATGGTGCTGCGCCACCCAATCGTGAAACGCTTGATCCAATACTCTATCCATACCATCAGAGTGCTCTTTCACACGGTTGGCCATGTGCTGATAATGTTCGCCCTTACTGTATTCTGCTGAGGCCATATCTGATAAAGCATGTCCTTGAGATAGGTTGGCTGCGATTTGTTCGGATTTCGATAAGTTAAACGAATCATTTGCATCCAAGTGGTGCGTCTTGGCTGTAGACTCCATGTGGCTTAGCGCATTAGAAAACGATTGGCCCTCACTGGAGTTAAAAAAGGCTTGAACGGAGTTAGAAGCTGATAGACCTGTTTTTAGACTGGTACTCGCTTCTCCAGAAAGTCCTGTAGTCCAGTGAGCAATTGATCCCAATACTCCTTTATGTGTATCTATTTTGGCAGACACGGCCGCATCCCATGACACTTGCCCTGATTTGTCATGATGTTGATTGTATTGGTTAACCGCGTCTTGCATTTGACGAATATCTTGATTCAGCGCATTACTGAGCGTTCTATTAATACCCGTTCCTTCGCGTACCTCACTTGCATCGCTTTCATTAAATTGAGAGAGCCCACTCAAGGCTTGTTGATAATGAGAATCCGCACTGGTTCGGTGCGATTGTGCATTCTGGAACGAAAGGCTTGCACTGTCTTGCAATGAAGCGCTGATTCTGT
>NZ_LBAW01000049.1 GCF_001648595.1 Legionella bozemanae
ATCCTGTATCCAAATGTTTGATGTCTGCTCGAAGTTGCTGCGTTTTTAGGCTACCAGGATGGAGTACATAAGAATTGAGTTGATGTGCTTCTGCAAGATGAACCATGTCTTGAATCAGTTCTTTTTCGCACCGAAAACCCTCTACATCAATGATTTGAATGCGCTCGTTATTTTTAAATACCTGTGAAGAGAGCCCGTGATTTGGTACTGAAATCGAAAAGCTTACTTTTAACTCGTTGGTAGTTTTTGCAATAAAGTCCTTCTCGCGAGCAAGAAGATGCGCCGTTGTATAATATTCCAAGGGTTTTCCCTGGAGTACCCTTGCCTCCAAAAGCGATTCAATTTCCCGTTCAATGTCCTCATGGCCAACAAGACCTGCTGAAAAAGTCATAGCCTGGCGCACCAAAGCCCCATGCTGGATTTGAGTGGAATATTCGGACAAATGAGCCAGCGCATCATTCACTGCTTTATGCGCATCAGGGCTTAAAGGTGAGGTATGCGTGCTTTTAACCGCTCCTCGTCCGCTATTTAATTTGGAATCATGAATTATCGCACCTAAATCAATACCAAGCTCTTTAATTTCCTCTACCCACTGTTGATGCAGTGCTTGACTGTCTATTTCAGTTTTTGGCTTGCGCGTCGATAAATTAGATTTTTCAGCAGCCTTGGCACTGCTTGTGCCGCGTTCCTTCATATCATCAAGAATCTGCACACGCCTTTTAGATGTAGCAGTAATGGCCTCATCACTAATACCTACAACCTCAAAATTACCGTACCTGTCTTTAATGCGAATATCGTAGCCCAGCTCCTTAACTTTTTTCGCTAAAGAGGACATGTATACCAATCCCAAATAATGCTGATTAGAATAAATTAATTCACGAAAACCATGATCCAGATGTTCTTTATCATTTTTTGCTCGTGACGATAAAGAACGCCATAATCCATCCGAACGCTCAGTCATATTGAGTATGGGTACATGCGTGTGCAAATCGGGATCTAATTCACGAGAGGTTGTATGGACAAACATGGCTGCTACTAAATTACGGGTTTTTTCAAAAGTGGTTTCGCCATTAAATGTAATGCGTGCTTCTGCTGCCAGCTGCTCAATCCGACCAAAGGTAATGTTCACGGCTTCTTGATGGGCTTGAAGCAAGCGCGCGTCTTGCCCCACCAGGGCTAAAATGGATACGGACTTAGGCGCTGATAAGGTCACATCGGTGCCAGGACGATGTTGACGTACTCCCTTATCGATAATACCTAGCAGTTGCCCGCTGGGCAATTGTCCATCCAATAATTGCAAAAATTGCGAAGGCTCAATTTCACCGGACAATTGTAACTTTTGCGCACCGCGCCCGATCCATCGGGACAGACTGTTGAGCGAATCTCGATCGCTTAAATAATAATTATCTTGATTGGTGTAATAATGCAGCGCGTCTTTAGCCGCACTTATTTTATTTAAGGTCAACATAATACCTCCCTGGATGACTTAAAAAATTTCTTTTATAACAATGGAGGCCTCACGCAGCTCAATAGCATCGGTGTCGTTTTTGCTGGCTGTAACGTGATCTTTGGGTTCCGCATAAGGTGATTGTGGAGGTACTATATCCTTATCCGATACCTCATGCGCCATTGCTTCAAATTGATGAATTTTTTTAACATCGTCATTTCTTTGAGGATTATTTTGAACCATTAACGCGCGGTGATTTACTTTTTCCAACGCATCAAAATTGATGGATCGCTCAACAAGTGGTACGCAAATTTCTTTACGCTCAATGTATTTGTTTTTCAAACGAGTGATGGGATGATTTCCTACCAAACGGACATAACACTCCATGTCGTCAAGAGTCATAATATCGCCTTCTTCAACCGTATTTCTCTTAGTGCGTTGGGAGCCCACCGTATTACCATCACGAACAGAATCAGGACCATAAGACTGACTTTCTTTCATCTCATTAATCACCTGTGAGCCTAAATCCTCTGAAACCCACTTTGCCACTTTCGATTTTGGACTCCTAAAATAAATGGATGTATTGAGTAGATCCGCTATGGCTCCGGCCTCATGAGTTCCATAGATAAAATCTAATTGCGCAATAGATTGAATGCCAATGGCAACACAACCTCCAAATTTACGGATATCAGCCAGAGTGTCTGAAATGGTTTCTAAACGATGCAGGCTTGCTAATTCATCCATGACAAGCCATATACGCCCCTTATTATTAGCCACCAAGGATTGCACCCCTTGCATAGCGAGTCCTAACCACAGAGAAATTAAAGGCTTTATCTCTTTATGGTATTTGGAGCGTGAGGTAATAAATAACCACCCTTTATTGTATTTTTTAGGATTGGTTGTATTTTCAATCCATTCTTTAATCGAAAAGTCTTCTTTACCCGACTTCTCAAGCCCTTCAAGAAAGCGCAGCGCCTTGGTATAGGTTGCCAACACGGATTTAATGGAAATGGCCGTTTTTTCAATTTCCTTACTCACCAGATTTTCAGATTCCGTACCTTTGAGAATGTTCCTGATTTCCTCCAATGAGGTGGTGAGTAATAACTGCAGAAGAAACACGGGATCTTTTTCTGCATAATCCCTGATTTTCCACGCCATCGAGGTGAAAATGGTTCTTGCTGAGTCAACCCAAAACGGATCGCTGCCTTGAACTGATTTAGGAATTAAATACGTGGCAAAGGAGCCAAACTCCAACGGATTGGCACATTCTCGCCACATTTTCCAATTGGCACATAATTCTGAAATGGGATTGAGCTCCACATCAATGCGCTCATCAAAGAAATAAGGTTTGATGGTACATTCTTTATCATAAATGATTGCCGGCTCGCCCAGCGCCCTAATTTGCTCCAACAGCATCATCATGGCTTGCGTTTTTCCTGCACCTGTTGTGCCATGAAACAACATCCCTTGTTTTTCAGAATACTTAGGCATAGGTAAGCGATTCAACAGCTTAATTTCTGAAGCACCACGTTGTGATTCGTTGACTGATTTGATGGTTTCTTTAGGCGATAGAGCTAAGCGCGTACCGGAAACAAACTGATCTTTGGTGTATTTTTCACCTAATTTAATAAAGAAACGGGAAAACAACAGCGTAATCAACAAATACACCGCTCCACCAAAAAATAAAGAAACTTGCGCTTTTCTCCAAAGAACATCCAAAGCCTGCTGCACGGATGCTTGAATAAGGGGACTTTTTTGATAAAAAAGCGCTGTAATTTTACTCCCATTGAGGTTAGTCCATAACACATACTCCCCATTATGGAATTTCACGAGAAACCTTGAAATGTGGTGAAGCGCCACCAGTTTTAATTCAGACGAGGCATAAAACACCATAATCAGCGAAAAAAGCACGACAAAACCTAAGACAGCCCAGTGAAAAATACGGTTACTCACCTGAATCATCATTTTGGTTTTATAGTCAAAAATCTGACCGCCACTCATAAATTGCCACATATTTTGCAAGGAATTGTGTTTCATGATTCTAAATCCATCGATTTGACCGCTCTTCTAAGCGCACGTGTTTGCTTATTCATAACGTCCTTCCTTAAACCCGCGATCATTGTCCACATAATCCTGTTTTTGTTTTGCTTGCCGATTTGCTAAATCCGCTTGCGAGGCCTTAATCTCGTGTTGTGTACTGCCCTCTTGGTGTTGATAGGCTTTCGATAAATCTTCTCGATTATCCATACGCAGATCGTGCGCTTGCTGGATGGTGTTATCTTGCACCTGGCTTAAATGTCGCTCTTGCGATTTATTTAAAACGCTTCCAGCACCATCCTGATGGGCTTGGTTGATGAGTGCTTTTTGATGGGCAGTCATCGAAGCACGTTGCGCTTCAAATTGACTTTTCACTTGATCAGGTGATGAGTGGATGATGCGGCTTACTTGCTCTTTGACTGCCGATTGTCCTTGGGAAGAACTCATAAACTGATCGGCCAGTTGTTGTTGTGCGCCTAAGCTCGAAGCATCGGTCCCCATCAGTGCCTTTTCTACCTGGACCCCATGATGCTGCACCGCCCAATCATGAAACGCTTGATCCAATACTCTATCCATCCCGTCGGCGTGCTCTTTCACACGGTTAGCCATGTGTTGATAATGTTCGCCCTTACTGTATTCTGCTGAGGCCATATCAGATAAAGCATGTCCTTGAGATAGGTTGGCTGCGATTTGTTCGGATTTCGACAAATTAAATGAATCATTAACATCTAAGTGATGCGTCTTGGCTGTAGCCTCCATGTGGTTCAATGCACTAGAGAATGATTGACCTTCACTGGAGTTAAAAAAGGCTTGAACCGAGTTAGAAACAGACACACCTGTATTCAAACTCGTGCTCGCTTCCCCAGAAATACCCGTGACTGCATGAGCGAACGATCCAAATACCCCTTTGCGAGTATCAATTCTGGCCGAAACCGCCGCATCCCACGACACCTGTCCTGATTTGTCGTGATGCTGATTGTATTGGTTAACCGCATCTTGCATTTGACGAATATCTTGATTCAACGCATTACTGAGCGTTCTATTAATGCCAGTACCTTCTCGTACCTCACTGGCATCGCTTTCATTAAATTGAGATAGTCCACTCAAGGCTTGTTGATAATGAGAATCCGCACTGGTTCGATGCGATTGTGCATTCTGGAACGAAAGGCTTGCACTGTCTTGCAATGAAGCGCTGATTCTGT
>NZ_LBAW01000050.1 GCF_001648595.1 Legionella bozemanae
AAATCAATTAGTTAGTCTAGACTAACTTGATTAAAGTGCCCCCTTATTTGGGGTAGAGCCGAAATATCTGTATAAATCGGACTATCCGAAGAACGATATATTCATCAAAAGATATAAATCTTCATGTATGTGGGCTATAAGCAGCCGATTCTGCTAATCGGCATTCCTTTTTTGTATGGATTACAAGATGTGTAAAAGATTCAGTTGCTCATAACCAAGAGGACGCCAGGATAATTTGAGTTTTTACTTACTATAGAGTCTTTCTTGATAAAGTATGCCTGCTGCTAATTCTTCATAAAGACGGATAACACTTAGTAACTGTTCTAATTTGCTGATGGTTAATCTATAGTCTTGTTGGTTGATATCTATCCTACTATATAACAAATCATTATGGCTAATAAGGCCTTTGCGATAAAGTTCCTGTTGCAATTGATATCTTTTCTTTAATGAGGCTAAAGAGAGAAAATCTTCATGGTATTTCGCCATAAACTTCTGATTGGCAGCAATACTATTTGCAATCAGACGCAATGCATTTTGGATGACATTATTATATTCTGCCAAACTCCTATTAAAAATAGCTTTACTAGTGATAATTTGGCCAAATAAAGAGGGTGATAAGTTAAATGTTGCATACATATCGCCATAAGATGCTGAATGTGTTGGACTATTAAAAGTGCCATTTAAACTCGCCCGTCCCCAAAAATAATCTAGGGTTACGGCTGGGAATAATTGTGCTTCTGCAATATTGATTCCACTACATGCCGCAAGAAGAGACGTTACAGCAACCATGACATCCGGGCGGCGGAGAATAACTTGAGTATTAATTTTATTTAGTGGTATGGCTTTACTTGGTATGTTAATAAATGATTTATTGGATTTTATTTGTCCTGGGGGCTGATTAATTAAATAACGTAGTGCATTTTCGCTTGCGATGATATTGTTTTGTACTTGCTTTTGCTGCCCTAGAATGCTTTGTAATTGGCTAGTTAAGGTTAACAATTGTAGATTATTTGCTAATCCCTGTTTTTTTGCTATTTCTAACGCGGCTATAAGTTTTTTATTATCTTGTTCAATTTGCTTTAGTAGAGCTAATTGGTGATTCCATGCGAGGAGAGAAAAATAACTACTTATTACTTCTCCAATAACAGTCAAACGAACACCAAGGTAATATGCTTTGGAACGCTCCAAGATAAATTCTGCTTTTTTTTGCTGAAAATAAAGCGCAACGAAATTTTGGTAATAGCTGGGAAGAGCGCCATAAAACACCCCAGGATTTCCTAAAGCAGGATCTTGGGCGAACCCCATTAAAAGATTCAAGCCTGGAAGCCAATTTAAGCGAATCGTTTGCAGCTCAGCCTGTGCAACACGAATTGATTGCTTTGCTACGGTAACATTATTATTGTAAAGAAGTGCTTGCTCTACAAGCTGATTGAGAAGGGGGTCTTTAAAATCTTGCCACCAAGCTTGATAAGGAAGTCTATTTAATGCATCATTGCTTGAGTCTTGCAGATATTTAGGAATATAAATTGGCGTGAGTCGTGAATTTTTTGCGCTTGGCATACATGCTACTAGCACAATTGTCATGACTAAAATAATTAGCGTTGCCAGGCTGCGCAATTAAAGGGATCCATAAGAATAACATGACTAATATTGAAAAATGGTAACACAAAAGCTTCGAAAGTTAAAACCTTATACAGTTTTGCTTTTCTTGGTCTTGTTCGCAATTTTATATTACTTTTTCTCTTTTTTAATTCCATTTACTAATAATGCGTTTGTCGTTGCCAATGTTCGCCCGGTAGCCGCTATCGTCAGTGGGTATGTTACTGATTTATACGTTAAAAATGAACAATCTGTTCGTAAGGGACAGCCTTTATTTACTGTTTTCCAAGAACCTTATCAGCTCACTTATAATAGGCTAGTTGAGGAGGTGCGTACTGCAAAAGCGGATCTTCAAAGCTTACAATACCAGCTTCAAAAAGAGAAACAATTACTCATACAATACACTCAAGAATACAAGAGAATTCACTTAAATTTTTTTCGTAATAAAGCGGTTTTAAAATCAGGAGCAATTTCTGAAATTAATGTCAAAGATTTACAATATGAAGATCTTGGCAGTTTAGCCAAAGTGGACATGCAAAAACAGCAAATTAGCGTGGTTGAAAAAAATATTCAGAGCCTACAACACAAAATCAAAGCGTTGATTTATAAAATGCGTTATGCCAAAGTTAATTTAGAACAAACTACTGTTTATGCCCAAAGTAACGGCCGTATTCAAAATATGTTTTTATCTTTGGGAACACCCATAGAAATTAATAAACCTATATTTTCTTTTGTTGATACTGAGAGTCTTTATATTCAAGCCAATTTTACTGAGCTGGATTTACGTATGGTAAAGACCGGCAATAAAGTCTACATTATTCCTCGAATGTACTTTGGCACAAAATTATACCACGGAACAGTGGTATCTGGTGCTTGGGCTGCTAATCGACAAATTACCAACCCCAAGACTCAGCTACAAACTGTAACCAATGATACGAATAATTGGATACTTTTGCCTCAGCGTTTTCCTGTACAGATTAAAATCACTGATTATGACCCCAAACATTATCCTCTGCCCATTGGAGCGACGTGTTATGTCATTATCCAGGTATAATTTCCCTATAGAAATGACACGCCAAAAAACAATAATGGCTGCACGTATGGCCATTGGTACGATCATTAGTTTTATCATTACAACATATTTTACTCTTGTTGAGCCAACTTGGGTCTATATTTCTTTATTCATTATTTTGTTTGAACAACATACTATTGGCGCTTCCTTGACTCGTTGTTCCATGCGAGCGTTTGCGACGATTAGTAGTGCATTATATAGCCTTATTATTATTTTTCTTTTCCATAATAATTATCTTATGAATCTTATTGGATTTGTGGTAGGGATTTTTTTATATACCTATTTATTTTTAGGAACCAAAAAAAGTTATATTGGAATCTTGGGTTGTGTAACCCTGGCTATTTGCCTCATTAATTATAATAACTTTTCGTATGTGTTTATACGCCCTACCAATGTGATTATTGGTATATTAATAGGCTTCTTTACCCTGCGATTTTTCTTCCCAAGCCGAGCCACAAAAATGCTCATTTTAGAAATGCAAGAATTTCTAGCCGAATATGCCACTTTATCTATATACCTTGCAAACATAGATGATTCAACAACAGACTTGCCTGAACGGTTAACTCAGTGCGAATCCAACATCTTAGCGCTTATCCCTCATTTTCAAACACTAATTAGTGAGACACGGGTTGAAATCGGCAAAGACTCTGGATTTACCCAAGTTGCGGCTGATATTTTACAATCTTTCCGGCATATTTTCCGTTACTATGCCTCAATAATTGCTTTGATTCTTTATAAGGGAGTGATACTCAATGAAAAGGATAGGGAACACTTTATTTTTTTAAGTAACGCTATGATACAGTTAAAAGAAAATCTCTCTTACTTGAAGCATACGCGCAATTTAGTTGCTGCTCCTGATTTAATGCCTCAAAAGGATGAAAATCTATTATCTTTAATGCTTAGTTTACTTGTTACAGAATGTAGTTCCCTGGAAATTAAGATCAATAAATTAATACGAATGGCTAAAGTAGTTAAGTTAGAATAAAAGAAATCATTTTTATCCTGAAAGGTAGCGATTTTTCTGGGCAGTGAATTCAATATATTGCTTCCTTGCCTTAGTTGTTTATTCCAATGCGACATCATGAAGAGTCAAAGATTATCCTTAATGTGCTTTAGGTAAAAATTCAAATATCATCGGAGCAAGATTTTGGGGATCTGAAAGTGACTCGTTAAAGAAGAGTCTCAAAGAACTGTTTGCACCCAATCTTGAATGACTGCCACAGGAAAAAGCTACTTTTTGACTTTGGGTAAGCGTATTAATATTTTGTATGACTTCATCAAACGCTTGTTGATTCACGATGTCGGCATTCAAAATTTCTTGTAGAAACTCCCGATATTGAACTAACGTATTGAAGTTCTCTTGTGTATCAAGCCGTGGTACTGCTTGACATAATTTCAAAAGTACTGGCGCGAGCTTATCGGCATATGGAGCATGCTGGCTGAGTAGGATAAAGTTTTCTTGCATATCAAGCCGTGGCATCGCTTGGCTTAAGTACAAAAGCGCCCGCGAGATCTTATCGGCGTACTGAGCCTGTTGGATTAAGATGATAAAGTTAGCTTGCGTATCAAGCCGTGGCTCCCAGCATAAGCATTCAACTCCTTCGGCGAGCTTGTCGGCATATTGAGCCTGTTGAATTAGAAGGATAAAGTTTTCTTGCGTATCAAGCCGCGGCTGCGTTTTGCTTAAGCGCCAAAGCGCTTGGGCGATTTTATCGGCATATGGCGCCTGTTGAGTCAGTAGGGTAATATTTTCTGGTGTATCAAGCGGTGGTTGCGCTTGGCGTAAGCAAGCAAGTGCCTGCTCGATCTTATCGGTATACTGAGCTTGCAGAATTGCTTGAATCACATTAGTAGAAGATGCTGCCATTGTTGTTCCTCATCTTGATTATTTTGGAAAAGCAAGTGTTTTTTGATTATTGGGTATTTGGCTCTACCCCAAATAAGGGGCACTTTAATCAAGTTAGTCTAGACTAACTAATTGATTTCGCGATCAAATTGGAGATT
>NZ_LBAW01000051.1 GCF_001648595.1 Legionella bozemanae
ATACATTGTCGAAGAAAAGGGCCTTGGTTAAATGAGGGGGTCACAATAGAAATTTTTGGCAGATTGTTTTCTTGCCCCATTTTTAATTCCTTAAAAAATTTAGTTATTCGCACTTGATTTATATTTTTTTAATTTAATTGTTTTTGCAAGGCAATGCTCCTCAACTCTTCGTCGACTTATACTGGGGTAACTTTTAAATTAGAAATAGTATAGGCAGCACGCCTGGAATCGGTTTTGCTTAAAGGCTTAGCCGCTCCATTAGTCACAATAATAAGTTTAGTCAGTGATGCAGGAGAAATATCAAGTACTTTGTTATAAACGGATCGTTCTCCGTTTTTTGTATTAAGCACAATTTTATGGGGTTCATTTTTCTCCCATAAATAAATTGTTAATTGCTGATTCCCATGTATACCATACTCAAAAAACAACCTTGTTTTTTTCATTTCTGAAGATACATCGAAGGGTTCCAGTTGGAAAACAATCTCATCTTTAACCCAATACCACCAATTATCACCACTTTTTTCTTCGGGATATGGATTGCTCACATGAGTAATTTTTATCTCGGCTTGAGATAGCTTGTGCAAACGCGCATCTTCTGAAGATACTTTAATCGTTTTATCATTAGGGATCTTTTGCATACCCTGCACGGCATCAACCTCAGTCTTTTGGGCACTTCCCGAGTATTGCAGAGCAGAAAAGCTCGTCACCCCCACGATGATACCTAAAAAAAATCCTCCAAAAAAATCCCTTTTTTTCATAATTAATCCTTATAAATCCTATACCTTATAAAGCATGTTCGTTTGCTCAAGATATCACATTCATAATAAAGAGAACAATATTTAAAAAGCAGTTTATCTCTTACGGCAACTCACCATACTTAAGTTACCCAGGTATCTTGTTCGGAAAAAAAATTCGTATCATGAAGTAAAAATGCGAGCTCTCGACCAGCTGCATCGATTAAGGACTCAGTAAATTGTATATAAATTCGTTTGTTATCTACTAACTCATTGGGAATAGATACTTGTTGGTACTGATGGGCAGTAAATTGAAACTGACCTACTCTTTTTTTACCAGCCATAATGAGCATGGTTGAATTCATTGGTGTCACTCCACCGATATAGAGAATTTCTCCAACGGCTCTCTTGCTCGAGTTACAGGAAAATTCTTTTGATAGCCAATTATCTGAAAAAAAACCACTAATATTAGATTTTGGGGATGAACTAGTTTTATTGATAAAAAGAATTTTTTTGAGAGCAGATGTTCCAAATTCTTTAATTTTTTTAGCCAGATTTGAAAAGCCCTGAGTCCGACGTGACCAGTGGTAATGTAACTTGCTCACAGGAAGATGTAAGCTTTTAATGGATAATAAGCGAACTATCTGACTGATTGCATTTTTTTTCTCATAAATCAAATGGTGCCAGTATCCCTGGTAATAATTGAGATGTGTATAACCAATGTGATGTTTGCATATGCTAAATATTTCTTGATAGATTTTGATACGCCCTGAAAGGGTCTTCGTTTCCGGATATAAACGTGAACAGGAAAGTTTTTCGTGCAAAAACTGGATATCCATTCTGGCTTTCGCGATACGTAACCAGTAGTCATAATCCATAACAAAATGGAGTTGTTCATCAAAAAACCCAATTTTTTCTACTACACGACGTCGCCAAAAAGCAGCGGGCTGACATATCATACAGTCTTGAGATAATCTATTAAATGAATACTCATCTGTCTTATAAGTACCAATGATATTATCATGTTCATCAATATAATCGGCCTGACCATAGACCATATCACAGTGTGGATGATTCAGAAAAAAATCAACAACTTTCCGAATAGCGCCGGGAGTTAATACATCATCAGAGTTCAAATAAGCAAGAATTTCTCCCTTTGCCCGCTTAATACCTTTATTAATGGCATGCGTTTGTCCGTTGTCTGGTTCTGAAATCCAAAAAAAACGATCGGTATAAGAACTAAGAATATCTACAGAATCATCGGTAGAGCCGCCATCAATCACAATATATTCAATATGAGGATAATCTTGGCTAAGCACACTATCAATAGTGCGCTTGAGAAACCTTCCTTGATTAAAAGAAGGAGTTATGATAGATACTAAGGGCACGTTTTTTGATGTCGATTCTTCGTACAGTACTTTTTGTCTTGCCTTCTCTGCAACTCGAGTACAAGCAGCGAATAAATTATGTGCCGATCGTTCCCAAGAGTAGGCATTTAATCGTGCTTTACCACGTTGAATCAGTGTTTCACGCAACTCATTATTTTGCAGAATCTCTCCCATAGCATTAGCCATTGCTGAGATATCTAAAGGAGAACAAGTAATCACAGCATTTCCCCCTACTTCAGGAAGACTGGTAGTATTGCTGCATAAAACGGGGGTACCTGTATTAAAAGCTTCTAATAAAGGTATTCCAAATCCTTCATAGAGTGTGAAAAAAACCAAAGCTTGTGCTCGTTCCATAAGTATTCGAAAAAATTCAGGCCTAATAAAGCCCAGATGAACAACCGGTAAGTCCTTGTTATTTTTATGAAGTTCTTTCCACCCTTCCCTATTACCTGTTAAAACAAGAGATACAGCTAAATCAGGATTATTTTTTAAAAGGAGACGAAAAGCTTGCAGCAATCTAATATGATTTTTATGTTTCCAGATATTTGCTGGAAACATAAAAAATGGGGTTTTAGGAATCAATGCCTTTTCTTTATCAGTCAAACAATCTTCCGTTGTTGTTAGGCTGTGGACCTTTTGTAAAGAGGGTTCCATAAGAAAAATATCGTTACATTTTGTTTCGGAAAAATCATAAAGAGTTTTTTTTGCAAATTCTGAGATAGTGCCAATAGCACCTGCTTTAGTCAGTGCTTTTGAAAATGCTGCTCTTCTCGATCGGAGTGTTTGTTCAGAGAAAAATTCGGGATAAGCTTCGTGTTGAATATCTGGAATTAAAAAAATTTGCTTATTTAATGGAAACTGTAATGTATCTTCCATAGGATAAGTACGAAAAAGAACATCAAGATTATTTTCAGTCGCAATTCGATCCAAATCAGAGAAAAATGTTGCACTGGATAAAGTAAAATAACGGACATTATCAGCATGGCATTCAAGCATGGCTCTGTTAAACGGAGTACAAAATACTAAAAATTGATGTTCGGGGTAAAGAGTAAACATCGGTTCACAAACTCCCTTTACTAACTGAGAAATTCCCCCAGATGCACCAATTACTAATTGGCGTAGTTCAATTCCAATAATCATAACGTAATTCCGTGTATTTATTTTATCTTGTTTTTGAGAAAGCTTACTAATGATGATTTTCGTGGAAAACCATCACTTTTTACATTAAATTGTGCCAACAGCCGTCCTGTTCTTTTCCAAAGTTTGATGACATCTCTTTGATACCATCTAGGAAAGATATTTTCGTTATTTTTTGCAAATTTATGCAGGGTATCAAGCATATAGCACAGAACACCTGGGGTTATTTCTAATCCGGAATGTTGCTTTGAGATACATCGAAGTTCTTCTATACGTTTGAATAGGCCTGTAGAAGTTTTAGTAGTAGCATATTCTCGACTTGCAGATAAAACCCCATCGACAGGCTGAGGTTCACCCAGAGTTGAAAGCCGCATCCACAAATCAGAGTCCATTCCATACTCTAATTCAACATTAAGATATCCTATTTGTTCTAAACAATGACGATTCATGAATGTTGAAGGTTGCAAGATATAGTTCAAACCCATAACTAATGCATGACGGTCGAAGGTCAAACTGTTTTTAGGGAAGAAATGAGTCAGTACTTCCCCTGTTTTCGAAACTCGAAATC
>NZ_LBAW01000052.1 GCF_001648595.1 Legionella bozemanae
GGGATGACAGCTGGATGCTTTATTCTGAATTTTTTCATTTTTTACCTTTTACATGAACATTGAATATTTTATTCAACTTAAAATATAAAAATTTAAAACATTCAACGGCGTTGGCATGCGAGCATTTTCTTGGTTGATTCATGGCAACGATCTCATATTAAGTCTGACTTATTGGATTCACTTGAATCAAAAAACCAATAGGCGATTAACTTCAACCAATCATTGAGCAAGAACCAGACAAACGCATAACCCCAAACAAACAACGCCCAGCCCCAGCCAAGAGGTTTCATAAATATTCCATAGACAGCAAGTAAGGTTGCCAAAATTTGTGTTCCAAGAACAGCACACCATAAAATTTTTGCAGGACGTATTGACCAGAATGGGCCACGTGTGCGGGTCAAAAAGATGGTCAGATGTCCAGCTACCGATAACATGAGATACATGAGTGTCTGGAGATGAGGATGATCCAGATGAAAAACACGGTCACCAAGATAAAATAACCCAAATGCAGCCACGGGGCCAATAACCCCTAATACCGTAGCAACTCCCAGTACCACTTTCATATTCCAAGATTGAGGTTTATTTTTACAATGTACGTTATCATAAGCAATAGATAATATGGCACCGTCATTGAGCAATGCCAAAATCACAATCATCACTGCTGTTAAGGGATAAAAGTTAAAGATGAAGATGGCTAAAGTCATAAATAACAGGACACGTAAGGTTTCCGCAATCCGATAAATTGCATAACTATTCATGCGTTGAAAAATTTTCCTGCTCTCTTTAATCGCATCAATAATTACTATCAGTCCAGGAGTCATTAACACGATGTCTGCTGTAGCACGTGCTGCATCCATCGCACTCGAAACAGCGATACCACAATCCGCTTTCTTCAATGCAGGCGCATCATTTACCCCATCACCTGTCATTCCGACAATATGACCTTGTTGTTGCAATGCATTGACAATACTGAGTTTGTGTTCAGGAAATACTTGTGCAAAACCACTGGCATGTTCAATAGACTTCGTTAATTGTGTCGTCAATCCATCCAAGATGCTCGCATCGAAAATATCGGAGCCAATTCCTAATTTCTTTGCTGTTTCCTTAGCGATTGCTAACTGATCGCCAGTAACCATTTTAACTTGAACACTCATGTGTCGTGCTGTATCTACAATTGTTCTGGCATCTTTTCGGAGCGGGTCAAATAAAGGCAACACACCAAGAAACTGCCATGAGCCATCTCCATCAGCTCGTGCAACACCTAATGAGCGAAAACCATGTTCAGCAAAATCATTGACTGATTTATCGACAAGTGATTTCACATGCGCTGCATTAGCTGATAATGCCAGGATTACTTGAGGTGCACCTTTTGTCACCTTAAATTCCTTTCCATCCGGACCCTTGACTAACACCTCTGTACGTTTATGTACTGGATCAAAAGGCTGGAAATGAAGCCTTTGGTACTCTTGCAAAGCTTGCGTATTCTTTAATCCGCGAAGAATTGCTAAATCAATGGTGTCGTTATTGTCGGCACGAGATGCCAGAGCCGCATTGAGGATCACAAAATTTTCGGAAACATTGTTTACACTAAAGGGAGCACCTAAGGTCAATTGGTTTTGTGTCAACGTACCTG
Source organism: Legionella bozemanae (assembly GCF_001648595.1). Taxonomy (GTDB): domain Bacteria; phylum Pseudomonadota; class Gammaproteobacteria; order Legionellales; family Legionellaceae; genus Legionella; species Legionella bozemanae. Next base: position 1,634 of record NZ_LBAW01000052.1, read on the forward strand.
TCTTGTCGGTGCACAGCACATCCATGCCTGCTAACTCCTCCACAGCGGTTAATCGAGTCACAATGGCCTTTTTCTTAGCTAAAACACGAGCACCAACGGCCATGGTCACTGAGAGTACGGTAGGCATGGCAACAGGAATTGCAGCTACTATCAATACTAACGCAAATTGTAATGTCATGAGTATTGGATCACCGCGAAGAAGCGTGACTGTAATAATTGCCGCCACTAAGACTAAAGCAAGAGCAATCAGGTAATTGCCTATCTTTAAAACGCCACGCTGGAAGTGACTCACAGTATGCACTTCTTTGACCATCTGTGCTGTTTTACCAAAATAGGTTTTGGCACCAGTCGCATAAATCAGTGCATTACTTTCACCCTGACGAATAATTGAGCCAGAAAATATAGCATCGCCAGATTGATACACAACGGGTAAGGATTCACCTGTCAATGCGGATTGGTCAACTTCTACTGGATCACCTTCCAATAAACGAGCATCAGCAGGTACGATATCGCCCAGGCGTAAATGAATCACATCCCCAGGTACTAATTCACGCGATTTAAGATTAATCCATTTTCCATTACGTTTTGCTCGGCACGTAATCGCAAGGCTTGCTTTAAGGGCAGCAATAGCGTTTCCAGCTTGATGTTCTTCCCAAAAGCCCACTAAAGCATTAGAGATTAATAAAACAAGGATGATCAAAAAATCCGGCCAGTGTCCTACTAAACCGGACAAAATCACAGCTACTTCAATCATCCAGGGAATGGGGCCCCAAAAGTAGGTGAGAAATTGCACCAAAGGGTTGCGCTTTTTATCCTCGATTTCATTAGGTCCATAGTGAATCAATCGTTTCTTTGCTTGGGCTTGACTAAGGCCTTCTGGCGATGAATCCAGTTTGTTCTGTAATTCCAATAGAGGCATAGATTGCAAATCATCTTTAGTATCGGATTTCATAATGGTCATACTCCTGTAATCCAGATTTTATGAAAAATATACGATAATCTGTGCTCATTCTGAATCTTTCTAATGCAAATAAATCTATTGGTTTTTTAATTGCAATAAAGCACTGTTTGTCTTAAATCCTATCTACTTTGAGTCATTATCTTTCATGCGCAGAACGAGCTGCTATCAAAAAATGGATCTGAAGATCGGATGAGTCATTTCTATTTATTTCTTTTATCCATGGGGCTTGTGAACTTTATGCGAGGAAGCTCATAATCGCATATGACGTTCTTAATTGATGCTGGTTATAAATCAAAGTTCATTTTGACCTCCATGATGTTAATTATATTGCAATTCCTCCATTTAAACCGGTTTGACGCTTCTAGGTTTTATTTTATATTTGACCGCATTATGCAGCTGGTCAGATTTTTTTCTTCGTTTTTACGAATAAGCCGCGCTACAAAACGTGTGGGGAATTTTAATGTTTCAGCAATTAAAAGTGGGGGGATTGTTTTTCTACGTAATGTAGATGCAATACTTCTTTTTTATTTATGGAAGCAAGAAACTCCAGGTAAACTCCTCTTCCATATCAATATGTTCTGAATCATTTTTTTGCGTAAAGGAATCAATAAGATTTTTTTCTTCTTCATCAGGAGAGATTAAATCGAATATTGAGCTGGCAATTAATTGGTTCATTTCTTTAGCTTGTTTTATAAATTTTAACTTTTCCTTTGGAATTGATTGGCCAGTAACCGCACTTTTATGGGTTATATTTAAAACCATCTCAATAGGATGTAAAAAAGTTCTAATATTATCTTTTTATCAAGACTGTTTGTGAGCTAAAGTATAACTTGGCTTAGCGCTCCGGAACTTGTATATGGACTCATCCGGGATTGCAATATGTTCTAATGTAGTGAG
>NZ_LBAW01000053.1 GCF_001648595.1 Legionella bozemanae
AAATAGCAAAAACAAATAACACCGAATTAAATATAACTGCAGCAGAAATGCTATCATTTGGAGCACGTATTTATCTGCAATCTTTAGAAAAAAAGACAGATGAATCAACCCAATTATTACTCGAAAATAGTGTTCGCTCCATACAAATTATTACTGAAATTTTATACAGTGTATACAACAAAGATTTGTCTAAAATTGGTGCTTATGATGCAGAAACTGCATTAGCCCTGATTGAACGTATGATTCCAAATTTATTAAAAGGCAGGTAACAGGATCTCAGTAATGGGATCCAATTACCTACCAAGAAAGTGATTCCTTGCTACCATGAGCAGCGAGGCAAACTAACATCACTTTATTCTGCAAATATAAATCCTCCCACTTGAGTTTTCCAAAGAGTTGAAAAAACACCGCCCGGTTTTTTTGTTAACTGTTCCAGGCTACCATGCTCAATGATATTCCCATTGTCAAGTACTACAACAGTATCCACTTCTTTTAAGGTTGAAAGTCGATGTGAAATAATCAAAGTTGTTTTATCTTGCATTACTTCATGCAATGATTTTTGTATGGCTTGTTCAGTTTCAGTGTCTAATGAAGAGGTTGCCTCATCAAGAATTAGAATTTTCGTATTTCTAAGGAATGCCCTAGCAATAGAAATGCGTTGTTTTTGTCCACCCGAAAGTTTTAAACCACGCTCACCAACGAGTGTGTTATATTGTTCTGGCAAGTTCATAATAAACTCATGGCAATTTGCTTTTTTTGCTGCACTAATCACTTCATCTTTGGTTGCAGTATCGTTAGCAAAGTGTATATTATCAAAAATACTTCGATGAAATAATTGCGTTTCCTGAGGAATAATTGTTATTTGTGAACGAAGAGATTTGAACTGAACTTCGCTTATCATTTGTTTATCAATAACGATATTTCCTGAAGATGGTTCTACAAGACGCAGTAATAATTTCAAAAGTGTTGATTTACCACTGCCTGACTTACCTACAAGCCCAATTTTTTCTCCTGCTGCAATAGATAGATTAAGTTGATTAAAAAGGAGTGCAGAATTAGGGTATGAGAAGTTTATGTTATCAAAAATAATTTCACCTTTTGAAACCTGTAATGGAGGGACGTTAGGTTTATCAATAATGGCATGCGGAATTTTAATGAAGCTTAATGCATCATTGCATGCACCTATAAGTTGATGTACTTTCAAAATTTGCTGTCCTAATCCGAATATCATCATCAAACATGAGAGTGCGATACTAAGTACTAGAGCAAAATCACCTGCATGAATAGAATGTTTTTGAGCGCCATAAATTAGGGCACACACAAATGCTGACGTTAATGCAGTTACTAAACAGCCCTGGTAAAAAAACACTTTAATCGTTTGGCATTGTATTTTTTTCTCAGATTTTGCTACTTCAGTTACCGCCTTTTGAATCGTTTTAGATTCTTTGGTACTACCTGAAAATAATATTGTGCTAGAAATATTGCTAATAGAATCAGAAAGGTAACCGCTTAATTTTGTTTTGGCACTTGCTAGTTCTGCTGAGGAGGTCTGCGTAGTATCCGCAGTAATAAATGAGATACCTACAAATAGGATTGCCCATGTAAAGAGAATTAATGCATAAATACTACCCACAAATACATACAGAGTTAGCACAGCAATTAAAATTCCAAGAACAGAGTTATAGATCCAGCCTGAGGCGATTTTAAGTAACTCCTCAATGCTTTCAGAAATGTCTATTATTTTTTTTGTTAATGTACCAGAGAAATTACTTTCAAAAAATTCATAGGAATGACCTAATAAGTACTCAAACATATCTTTTTTAATGTCCGATTTCATTGAAGGGTATAAACACGCCTCAAAATACTCTTTTAATCTAACAGCAATGTTAGTTATCATTGGCATGATTGCATAAAATATGGCAGGCCAGATAATAAGCGATAAAAACTGTTTACTTGAATTATAATTACTCACAATAGAAACCATTTTCCCTAATAAATAGGGAGAGATGGATCCTTCTAATGCAAAAATTGTAATCATCGCGAGTATACCAATCATAAGACGCTTATTCTTTTTAATCTGTAAATAGCGCCATATAAAATGGCTTAATGTTGATGGGATCTCTTGGCTATAATTCATCTATTGAGGCCTTATAATGGAGGATGTTTATCATCCAAATTGGTTTTGTTATTTGGTATTGAGCTATGGTATTTATCGTATAACTCTCGAGGGTTTCTTTGTTTTTTAAAATTTTATGCAGTAGCCTCACTAATGCTAGTGCTTAGCCAGCTCTATGATAAGACGTGTCAATTCTTTTTGTAAATCTTTAACAACAGAGTTACTCCCTTATGTTTTCCTGCAGATTTTGCTTTGACCACGCCTTCTCTGCCTAAATGGAAATACTGTACATATTTTATACATAAAAAATATTCAACAATCTTATAAATAATTTTTTTACTATTTTTTTACAGCGAAAGCTGTGTAATTTTATTAATCATCTTAATCATGCTAAATTGTCACCTTTGGGACGAAAACATAACTTTTTGTGGGTCTTTTCGTTTCAATGATTGTCACACTCCGATTTTTAGCATATTAAACTGTTAAGCATGAATAAGTTGCACAGAAATGTCCTAATGAAAAAAAATTCAGTACATGTATGGTTCAGGTCAGGCTATTCATTTAAAAATTTTTAAAGCTCGCGCTCCATTTCTCGATTAGACTGTGATTTATTAAAAGTACGAGTATTTTCTACAAAATCTTTGTTGTAAACACGGTCTTTAATTTCATTAATTAATCCTTGATTGAGTCTTATAAACTGATTATCGCTTTGTGCATTAAGTTTGCGTTCTTGTTTTATCAAAGACTGAATTTGTCTATCCTGATTTATTTTTATTAGCTCCGATTCCTTATTTTCTAAAGCACATTGTTTTTTAAATTCCTCTAAGCTCAGACACCGGTTTAATTGCTTTTTTAGCTCGTCCTTTCCTTCTTTAACAAGAACATCATTTAAATCGGTATTTTCTTTTTTAGGAATTATAATGGATACGTGGATACCAGAATCATGCAATCTCTGAGCTGCTTTTATAATCGTATTAGTTTGTTCGTTCTTTGCGTATTTATAGGTTTCTTTTCCATCATTATCCAGGCAAATAATTACCTGTTTGGGACTATTTTTTGGATCAATATTTGAAAAATTTGCTTTCCCCAATACAGCATACACACGCGCATGTTCATCGACCTGAAGTATACTTAATCCTGTCTCAATCCCTTCTGTAAAATAAGCGATGTCG
>NZ_LBAW01000054.1 GCF_001648595.1 Legionella bozemanae
GTTGATCGTGGGTTAGCATATTGAGTTCAACAGTTAAATAAGTATTTAACTATAAATATAGACAACCTCTTTAAATTGTCAAATCTGTCATCCCTTATCAGTCAAAGTGAATCAACTCAATCGCATTGCTCACTTATTGATTATCCAGAGGGTTTTTCTTTAAGTGATTCTTTGGGCGTCGTTTATGAAACACATAATACAAGCCAGGAAGCACCAATAGTGTTAAAAACGTAGAAGAAATAATTCCCCCGATCACCACCGTCGCCAGCGGTCGTTGCACTTCAGAGCCCGTTCCTGTTGCCAGTGCCATAGGTACAAACCCTAAAGAGGCAACTAAGGCCGTCATGAGTACGGGTCTTAGCCGTGCTAAAGAACCTTGCAATACCGCGTCTTTTAAATAAAATTTTTGCTGTTCATGAAGCTTATTGATAAACGTAATCATCACAAGGCCATTGAGTACTGCCACCCCTGACAAGGCAATAAATCCAACACCTGCCGAAATAGATAAAGGGATACCACGTAGCCACAAAGCAAAAACACCTCCAGTTAAAGCCAGAGGAATGCCTGTAAACACCAGCAATGCATCTCTTACCCTGCCAAAACTCATAAATAGTAATAAGAAAATGCCAAGTAGCGTCACGGGAACTACAATCTGTAATCTTTGGGAGGCAGATTGCAATTGCTCAAACTGCCCACCCCAGTCAATCCAATAACCACTGGGAATTTTAACGTTCTGTTCAATGCGCTGTTTTGCAATAGTCACAAAAGTACTTAAATCACTACCTCGAACATTGGCACTTACCACCACTCTGCGTTTACCCATTTCACGACTGATTTGATTGGGCCCTTCACTTCGCACCATGTTTGCTACTTCACTTAGGGGAATAAAATGTCGCTCACCATCTTTAGATGGAGGAAGTGGTACAAAGACTTCACGCAATACATCGGGATCAGTACGAAAAGACTCAGGTAATCGTACGACGATATCAAAACGCTTATCTCCTTCAAAAAGCTCGCCACCCTTCTTTCCACCGGTAGCAATGACAATGGCATCTTGAACAGTGCCAACTTGCAAACCGTAACGCGCCAAAGTATCGCGATTAATGACTACCGTCCATAGAGGTAATCCGCTCACTTGCTCGATTTTGACATCCGCAGCTCCTGGTACTTTTTTTAGTTGTGCACTGATGTTTTCAGCGACTTCCAATAAAGTATTCATATCATCTCCAAATACTTTGACCGCGACATCACTACGAACTCCGGAAATCAATTCATTAAAACGCATTTGAATGGGTTGGGTAAACTCATAATTATTCCCTGGAATTTGCCGCACTGCATTTTCAATTTCCTGCACCAATTCTTGTTTAGTTTTCTTGGGATTAGGCCAATCCTTGCGTGGTTTTAGCATGATAAAGGTATCTGCTACATTAGGAGGCATTGGATCGGTCGCTACCTCTGCAGTACCCAGTTTGGCAAATACCGCTTTTACCTCTGGAAATTGTTTCACGCGCTGTTCAACCAAATCTTGCATGGCGATGGCTTGGGTTAAGCTTGTCCCAGGAATACGCATGGCATGCATGGCAATATCGCCTTCATCAAGACTTGGAATAAATTCGCCACCCAGATGCGATGCAATGGACAAACTCAACAAAACCAATACAGCTGCAGCCCCTATAACCCAACGCCGCGCATGAAAACAACGTCGCAAAACACGTGCATAGCCCATTGAAAGGTAATGCACTAGCCAATTTTCTTTTTCCTGAACACGTCCTCGCAAAAAAATAGCAATCGCTGCCGGTACAAAAGTAAGCGCAAATAACATTGAGGACATTAGGGCAATAATTACCGTTTCTGCCATAGGCAAAAACATTTTGCCCTCCACACCCGTTAACGTAAGAATGGGAAGATACACCACGGTGATAATAAAAACCCCAAAAATACTGGGGCGAATGACTTCGGTGGTCGCATAAGAAATCACTTTTAAACGTTCTTCCAGTGTTAAAAGTCGTTGGGCGTCATGTTGCTTTTCCCCTAAATGCTTGATGCAATTTTCTACGATAATCACCGCACCATCTACAATCAAACCAAAATCCAGTGCCCCCAAACTCATAAGATTCGCACTGATTTTATGAGTCACCATGCCCGTAATGGTCAGTAACATGGATAAGGGAATGACCATAGCGGTAATCAATGCAGCGCGGATATTTCCTAAAAATAAAAAAAGAATAATACAAACGAGCAGGGCGCCTTCAAGTAAGTTGTTTTTAACCGTATTAATTGTTGCATTAACAAGCAAAGTGCGGTTGTAAACAATAACAGCCTCAACACCCTCAGGAAGCGACTTGTTGATTTCTTTCATCTTCTCAGCAACCCGCTCAGAAACCGTTCTACTGTTTTCGCCCATCAACATGAACACCGTGCCCAAAACCACTTCTTGACCGTTTTCAGTAGCTGCTCCTGTGCGCAACTCTTTACCGAAGGCAACGTCCGCCACATCACGTATTCGTATTGGAGTTCCTTCGAAGCTGGCAATTACGATATTTTCAATATCAGGAATGTTTTTCACTTGTCCGGGGACGCGAATCAGATTTTGTTCTCCGTTGCGTTCAATGTAACCCGCACCCACGTTGGCATTATTACGTTGGAGTGCTTCAACCACATCACTTAAGCTTAAATTATAACGCACTAACTTGGAGGGATCGGGCGTAATATGAAATTGTTTTGCATAACCTCCAATTGTATTCACTTCCGCAACACCCTCCACATTGCGCAATTGTGGCTTAATAATCCAATCTTGAATGGTGCGAAGCCCCGTGGGGTTGTATCGTTGACTTTTAGGTACATTGGGCTTATTTGTCACCGTGTACATGAAAATTTCACCAAGACCTGTAGAAATAGGTCCTAAGGTAGTTTCTGCCTCAGGCGGTAATTTGTCCTTTACTTCTTGTAAGCGCTCATTAATCAATTGTCTTGCAAAATAAATATTAGTTCCGTCTTTAAAAACCACCGTCACCTGCGACAATCCATACCGAGATAACGAGCGGGTGTAGTCGAGATTGGGTAGACCGCTGAGTGCTAATTCAATAGGAAAAGTGATTCGCTGCTCTACTTCAAAAGGCGAGTATCCAGAGGCTGCTGTATTAATTTGCACCTGAACATTGGTAATGTCAG
>NZ_LBAW01000055.1 GCF_001648595.1 Legionella bozemanae
GCTCCAGAGTTTCTTTAAAACCGGATAAACCCTTCTCACGTTCAATAAGATGAAATAAATTACCCGACTCCCCTGTCTCAAAATGGTGCCAAAGACCTGAATCAAGATCAATTTTCAAGCTTCCTTTGGCTCCATATCGATATTCGGATTGGGTTGATAATCGATGATTCGGCTCTCCTAAAAGGCTTTTAACTAAAGAATCAGATACGTTCAATAATCCATTATACAGTTCTTCCGCATTAATGGACGGCTTTTGAGCAGACTCATATTTTTTTATGAGTGGAGAATCTTTTACCTGTTCCTTAGGTTCTTCCAGAATGTGCTCCTGAGCTCGATTCATTAACTGCGTGCTGATTCTTTGCTGTTTCTGTTGTTTAAAACGATAATCCTCTTCGGTAAATACAGCAGAGGTTTTATCCGCATCGCGTTGTTTCAGGGGATCTTCAAGTCTTTTGACTAACCCCTCGAAATTATCGGTATAAAATGTTGCTTGATGGCTGGCACGAGTTGCATCAATTTCATGAGATCTATGGGTGGTTACAACAAGACGGTCCTCCAATTCCAAGGCAATCATGAACTTGGATGTAGCACCCTGACTGGAATAAGCCGTATTCGTATAGGAATAATCCCAATGAAGATCTGATTGTTTTTTTAAATTCAGCGTGACCTGATTTTTACTGTTGCTTAAGCCTATTGTTTCACCAAAAACCTGTGTGACCGTATATTCTTCATTGGCAATAATGCCGCGAGCGTCATCATTTCGTTTTAATCGAATCCGATCCCCTGAGGCTAAAGGCCGTTCGTGCAATTTATAAAAGGAAGGCATTGTTTTGGGTAAAATAGAAGCACTGATTGTAAACGCAACCTGCGACTCATCAACACAGAACAATTTATTTGATTCACTATCAATGGCTTTGATAGTGAAATACTCGTCCTTTTTAGCCACTGAATAGTTTTTACCAAACCGAATGACATCACCTGGTTCAAAAGAATGCGCTTTTACTTGGTCCGCTTGATCCAGGCTGATTGGAAATAAGCGCTTACACAGTACATCTTGACTGTGTAATTGATGTTGTTGGTGCAACCCTTCACGTATTAACACTTCAATGGGTGTTCTGTCCTCATGAGCATGAGCAACTATTAGCGTATTTTTTTGACACTCAGGGGTTCGGCTGAGAAAATCGTCAGCAATGGCACGATAAATGGATTTGTAGTCCTTTTTTCCTTCCTCATCAGTACAATTAATTTCAATCAGTGATGAATGATTCAACCCCTGTACCGGTGTCTTTCGCTGCACGTACTCTTCGGGATTAATGTTTTTTATGAGTTCAAAAGCCTTCCCAATTTCTCTACGTGATGCAAATTCAGCTGCTTTTTTTAATTCAGGATTCGGATTCTGGCGCACAATCTCCGTCATAAATGCTGTTTTTTGCGATTGGCTTTTGATGGTGAGTTCATGAGGAATCCCTGAAGCCAGGGATTGCAACTGAGTAATATCCCCTGTAAACACCATTCGCGATTGGGTGTCAATGCACTTTTGTTGTAAGGCATGGTACTTCTCATTATCAATCATGGAGCTTTCATCCACAATGACTAAATGACTTAAGCCCAACCCACCGTCATTGCGCAAAAAACTATCGATGGTCTGCGCCTGGATGCCATTCGCATTGAGTTCATCTACGGCTTTATGCGTCGGTGCAAGTCCTATTACTTGAAACTGATTGATCTCAGCAATGTCCTTCACATGACGCATCATTGTGGTCTTACCAACACCCGCAAGCCCTTGAATGGATACAAACCGGTCGGATGTGCTCACCACTAACGTGATGGCATCTTTTTGCCCTTGCGTTAAGGTTTCAGGTAATAACAAAAGCTTTTGTGAAGACAGCTCAATGGGCTTTACCGTATTTTGCTCTTTGTAATTAGACTGCAGTATCGCCTCTTCAATGTTTAACGACTCTTTGGTCGTCCAATAGGTATCCAAATAAACTAAGGAATCTGCTATTCGCCCTTTCAGTAATGGAGCAATGTCTTCAAAATCTGCCGTTCCTAATGCATGCATTAAAGCATGGGTCATTAAATCACTGTGTTTAAAGGCTGCATTACGTTCCGTGCATTTAGCAAGCGCATACGTGAGCGCTGTGGCCGCAATGTGTTCTTTGTCTTCTGATTTTAGATCCAGGTGATGAATTAACGAGTTAAGTTCTCGTTCCAGTGCCTTATTGGCATAGGCCATATCACGGTAGACTAAATCGGGCTTTTTTTGTTGCACATCATAGGCAGTCCATTTCAATTGCACACTCTCTAAAAAGCGCTGTGCTTTTTGCCCATCATCAGTAAACAGAATCACATGCTGCGCGTGTTCACCGATTTCTCCGATGAGATTACGATTGAGCTGGTACGGTCTTGCCGCTATAAACACTTGAGTGGTGTCTGGTTTTATCTCTTGCGGTTTTTTACAATAATCATAATCAAAATGATGTTCGGACAACGCTTTATTGGTCAAAAATAAGGTGTTGGACTCATGGCGGACATAAATGCCCTCTTCAGTAATTTTTGACACAACAAACGAACTCTTAGGCGCATATTTGACTCGTTGATGACATAAGGACTGTTCATTGATTAACCGCTCACCAACAGCGACTTCCAGTATTTTTTCTCGTGATACACTAAAGTCTTCTTTAGTGTCATAAGCAAACAGACTTGTCTTGCCTTGGGCATTTTTTAAATGCAGCCCATTGGCACCAAGGTCACACACCTTATAGTGCTGCGGTATTCGACCTTCATTATAAAATGTGATTTTATCGCCCACTCTATAAGACTGAGCGTGTCCTTTTTCCGTTTGTGTCAATGAGACTGTTGCCAAAACAGTTACCTTTTTCATTAATCTTGATAACTGCCCCTGCTGCACCAGCCCTTCTCGTATCTGGCTCGTCAAAGTCTCCTTTTGTTTGTTATTCAAGGCAACCAGTGCAC
>NZ_LBAW01000056.1 GCF_001648595.1 Legionella bozemanae
GCTCCAGAGTTTCTTTAAAACCGGATAAACCCTTCTCACGTTCAATAAGATGAAATAAATTTCCCGACTCCCCTGTCTCAAAATGGTGCCAAAGACCTGAATCAAGATAAATTTTCAAGCTTCCTTTGGCTCCATATCGATATTCGGATTGGGTTGATAATCGATGATTCGGCTCTCCTAAAAGGCTTTTAACTAAAGAATCAGATACGTTCAATAATCCATTATACAGTTCTTCCGCATTAATAGACGGCTTTTGAGCAAACTCATATTTTTTTATGAATGGAAAATCTTTTACCTGTTCCTTAGATTCTTCCAGAATGTGTTCCTGAGCTCGATCCAGTAATTTCGTACTAATTCTTTGCTGTTTTTGTTGCTTCAAAAGATAAGCCTCTTCAGTCAATACAGCGGAGGTTTTATCCGCATCGCGTTGTTTCAGGGGATCTTCAAGTCTTTTAATTAAACCCTCAAAATTATCGGTATAAAAAGTTGCTTGATGGCTTGCACGAGTTGCATCAATTTCATGAGATCGGTGGGTGGTTACAACAAGACGGTCCTCCAATTCCAAGGCAATCATGAACTTGGATGTAGCACCCTGACTGGAATAAGCCGTATTCGTATAGGAATAATCCCAATGAAGATCTGATTGTTTTTTTAAATTCAGCGTGACCTGATTTTTACTGTTGCTTAAGCCTATTGTTTCACCAAAAACCTGTGTGACCGTATATTCTTCATTGGCAATAATGCCGCGAGCGTCATCATTTCGTTTTAATCGAATCCGATCCCCTGAGGCTAAAGGCCGTTCGTGCAATTTATAGAAGGAAGGCATTGTTTTGGGTAAAATAGAAGCGCTGATTGTAAACGCATCCTGTGACTCATCAACACAGAACAATTTGTTTGCTTCCCTATCAATGGATTTGACGGTGAAATAGTCGTCCTTTTTAGCCACCGAATAGTTTTTACCAAACCGAATGACATCACCTGGTTCAAAAGAATGTGCCTGTACTTGGTCAGCTTGATCCATGCTGACTGGGAATAAGCGCTTACAAAGTATATCTTGACCGTGTAGTTGATATTGTTGGTGCAACCCTTCACGTATTAACACTTCAATGGGTGTTCTGTCCTCATGAGCATGAGCAACTATTAGCGTATTTTTTTGACACTCATGGGTTCGGCTGAGAAAATCGTCAGCAATGGCACGATAAATGGATGTGTAGTCCTTTTTTCCTTCCTCATCAGTACAATTAATTTCAATCAGTGATGAATGATTCAACCCCTGTACCGGTGTCTTTCGCTGCACGTACTCTTCTGGATTAATGTTTTTTATGAGTTCAAAAGCCTTCCCAATTTCTCTACGTGATGCAAACTCCGCTGCTTTTTTTAATTCAGGATTCGGATTTTGGCGCACAATCTCCGTCATAAATGCTGTTTTTTGCGATTGGCTTTTGATGGTAAGCTCATGAGGAATCCCTGAAGCCAGCGATTGCAACTGAGTAATATCCCCTGTAAACACCATTCGCGATTGGGTGTCAATGCACTTTTGTTGTAAGGCATGGTACTTCTCATTATCAATCATGGAGCTTTCATCCACAATGACTAAGTGATTAGCACCCAACCCACCGTCATTGCGTAAAAAACTATCAATGGTCTGCGCCTGGATGCCATTCGCATTGAGTTCCTCTACGGCTTTATGCGTCGGTGCTAATCCAAGCACTTGAAACTGATTGCTCTCAGCAATGTCCTTCACATGCCGCATCATTGTGGTCTTACCAACACCTGCAAGCCCTTGAATGGATACAAACCGGTCGGATGTGCTCACCACCAACGTGATAGCATCTTTTTGACCTTGCGTTAAGGTTTCAGGTAATGACAAAAGCTTTTGTGCAGAAGACTTAATGGGCTTTACCGTATTTTGCTCTTTGTAATTAGCCTGCTGTATCGCCTCTTCAATGTGTAACGCCTCTTTGGTCGTCCAATAAGTATCCAAATAAACTAAGGAATCTGCTATTCGCCCTTTAAGTAATGGAGCAATGTCTTCAAAATCTGCCGTTCCTAATGCATGCATTAAAGCATGGGTCATTAAATCACTGTGTTTAAAGGCTGCATTGCGTTCCGTGCATTTAGCAAGCGCATACGTGAGCGCTGTGGCCGCAATGCGTTCTTTGTCTTCTGATTTTAGATCCAGGTGATGAATTAACGTGTTAAGTTCTCGTTCCAATGCTTTATTGGCATAGGCCATATCACGGTAGACTAAATCTGGCTTTTTTTGTTGCACATCATAGGCGGTCCATTTCAATTGCACACTCTCTAAAAAGCGCTGTGCTTTTTGCCCATCATCAGTAAACAGAATCACATGCTGCGCGTGTTCACCGATTTCTCCGATAAGGTTACGATTGAGTTGGTAAGGTCGTGCCGCCATAAACACTTGTGTGGTGTCTGGTTTTATCTCATGAGGTTTTTTACAATAATCATAATCAAAATGGTATTCAGACAACGCTTTATTAGTCAAAAATAAGGTGTTGGACTCATGGCGTACATAGATGCCTTCTTCAGTAATTTTTGACACAACAAACGAACTCTTAGGCGCATATTTGACTCGTTGATGATATAAGGACTGTTCATTGATTAACCGTTCACCAACAGCGACTTCTAGTATTTTTTCTCGTGATACATGAAAGTCTTCTTTGGCATCATAAGCAAACAAACTTGTCTTGCCCTGGGCATTTTCTAAATGCAGCCCATTGGCACCGACTTCACATACCTTATAGTGCTTCGGTATTCGTCCTTCGTTATAAAACGTGATTTTATCGCCTACTTTATAAGAATGAGCATATCCTTTTTCCGTTTGAGTCAAGGAAACTGTCGTCAAAACAGCTACCTTTTTCATTTGCCTGGATAATTGCCCCTGCTGCACCAGACCTTCTCGTATCTGGCTCGTCAAAGTCTCCTTTTGTTTGTTATTCAAGGCAACCAGTGCAC
>NZ_KV441808.1:0-629 GCF_001648595.1 Legionella bozemanae
CCGTATACGCAAAGCTACTTTGAATACTGGCGATGGAATCAATTGTTGAAAAAGTAACCCCACCATTTTTAGAACCAAATAAAGTCAGGGTGGTGGAAGACGCTAATGACACAAAAAAATGAATAATGATAAACATCGGAGGCCAAGACCATAAAAACACTTGGGTTTGCATGTAGATCATGTATACCCCATGCAAGCCAGGCACCAGCGCTAACAACATCACTAAAGGGAAAATACACAGAGTCAGCATCCAAAAGACAGTCATATAATAAGGAAGCCGATAGCCTGCAAGCCAAAAACTATTCGCTTCAGCCACGTGCATTTTTTGCAGACTGGAACTGTTGGTGTAATTCATCAGCTCCGCATCCGCGCCAGCAAAAGCAAAGGCATCAAGGGCTGATTCACGGGTGGCATTAATTAAAATATTTTGCGTAAGCACATTGGCCGCATCTTTGGACACGTTCATAAAATAGGAATGAGCTGCTGCTAAACCATCACTAAACTTCTCTTTATCACCCTTGGTCATAATATTCGATAAATGAACAAGTTGTTTTTCTATTCCCTCATTCAGTTCTGGTTTTAAACGTGCTGCAGCCTCAATGCAGCTCAAATTAGTACCATCATGAAAT
>NZ_KV441808.1:639-2426 GCF_001648595.1 Legionella bozemanae
TGGCATTAATTAAAATATTTTGCGTAAGCACATTGGCCGCATCTTTGGACACGTTCATAAAATAGGAATGAGCTGCTGCTAAACCATCACTAAACTTCTCTTTATCACCCTTGGTCATAATATTCGATAAATGAACAAGTTGTTTTTCTATTCCCTCATTCAGTTCTGGTTTTAAACGTGCTGCAGCCTCAATGCAGCTCAAATTAGTACCATCATGAAATAAGACACGATAAATAGGAGAGGGATGCTCAAAATACAAACGAATTAAATCAGCGCTGTGCTTCATTTCATTGGGTGAAATTTGCTGACTCCCCAAAAGTTTGGCTGAAAAAATGCATTGCCTGATGTAGGTGGATAAATCACGGGAGAGCTCAGGCGACAAAGACAAGTTAGAACTGGTGGAAGCTAAAAAGGTACGTGAGCCAAACAACATGCCGGTTCGGGTATAATCTAAATCTTGCGGCATATGTAATATATTGCTGGAGACTTGAGTAATCCCATACCCAATGCCACTAATAAGTGCCGCAGGCAGCCCAACACCTAAAGGCACATTATCTACGGTTAGCGCAGGTCCCGCTGAATCAGCCGTTTGCATGTCAATGATGGCCACCGGCGTTTTGATGCCTAAAATACAAAACAAAAAGACAAACGTACACAAAACATAACGACTAATGGCTTGAATCCTTTTACCACTGACGTATTGAAACCCGACCACCCCTACAGCAAGAATACTCACAATGTCCTGAGCCGATTTGTAAGTTGAGGTGCCAAGCAACGTCACCATGGCATCCAGTACTGTTTTGAGATACTCGCCATTTTGTGGTGTATATATGGTTAAAAGACTCATTGCGCGTCTCCATAATAGGCTGTTCTTAAGGTAGGTGTTAATGCACTTAAAGCTTGTTTAACGTTGTTGCGGATTAATTCATTCGTCTGTAAAGCCGCATTAAACCGCTCACGGCTCTCCGTGCCAAACCGCGCCACAAACTGTTGTGCCGTCTGCAGATTTTTGTATAAACGCTCTTCATTGTGAGCGCCTAGTTCACGCCCTGAGAGCGAAGCGCGAATAATATCGAGGGCATTGGAAAGGTATTGCGCCAATAAATCGGTTGCCACACTTTGAGCCAGCTCATAACTGCCTTGAATACCCGTGTTTTGTTGCGCATTGGCAGAAATAAGATTAAAAACTGCGGGTTGTGTTAACTCAATCAGCCCTTTTTGCTTATCAGATAACTCTTTGCCCATTTTAATGTTGTCATAAATTCCCTGCAGTAATTCCTGGACTTGAGCCACTAAGGCTTTTTTGGCACTGATTTCTTGCGTGCTTGTGGCATCAATAGATAAACAATGCGATTGTGGACCAGTGTCGGTACAGCGGTAACTGGGTAACTTTCCTCCGTACAACAAGGCTTTAATAAAATCTTGATTGGTTGCAAGCGAAGGGTAAGTCATTAACGCCCCTTTCGCGTTAAAGACAATGGTTCCTGAAATGGACATGTATACTTCCGCTAATTTGGGATCTTGTGCAATAAACTGATTAATTTGTAAGGAGTCCCAAACAATATTGGTGTTAATTAACACACGGTCTTTATATTCAGGATTATTTTTAGCCTCAGCCAATATGGAATCGGCTTCACCACCTGTGGAACATTTCTGACGTGCCATGGCCCAATCCGTAAAGGTTCCTTTGTGGCGACCCAAATCTTCGCAAAGACGCTGTTGTGCCGCCCTATTTCGCGGCCACACAGCAGCACTTAAATTTTCACCCATTTCACAGGAATTAAAAT
>NZ_LBAW01000059.1 GCF_001648595.1 Legionella bozemanae
TTAGCGTAGATGCCACGGCTGCTTTTTATTCACCGCAAACCCGTTTTTGGGAGTTATTATGTGGAAGCTTATTAGCCTATATCACTTTTTATAATATTAATTTTTTCAATAAAATAGGGAAAAAGATAGATACAGTACTTGCCAAAATTATTTACCAACAGGGAAGGGAATCTAATGGGGAGATATTAAAAAACACCCTTTCTTTCTCCGGCATTGTGATCATTGCCTATTGCCTCTATACGTTTTCAAAAGCCACAACCTTTCCTGGTGCTTTTGCATTACTTCCTGTGTTAGGGGCCATATTCCTCCTTTCTGGGAAAAACTCATGGATAAATCGTGCCATTCTTTCCAATCGCATTATGATATGGTTTGGTCTAATTAGTTATCCACTCTATTTATGGCATTGGCCCTTGCTTTCCTTTGTAAGAATTATGGAAGAAGATCTTCCTAATCGAACTATTCGATTCATCGTGGTTGGAATTTCGATTGTTTTGGCTTGGGTTACTTATAAATTAATCGAAAAACCAATACGACATGGAATTGGGCGGGACAGGACTAAAGTAGCTTTTCTTGTAGGATTAATGTCCATCATTGCGAGTTTCGGTTTATTTCTACAACAATATAATGGGCTCGATTTTAGGATTAAAAATCTAAATAATTTAAATAGTGTACATGATATCGTTGCTCTTCCCTTGCTTCCGCTAGAAAATACCACGCCCTGCGAAAAAATAATTCCTGAGTTCAAGAATTTTAAATTTGCGGGTGATGGCGTTTGTGTTTTATCAAAAAATCAAGAACCAGATATTATGTTTCTTGGCGATTCTCATACTTGGCACTATCAAAACGCATTATGGAAGCAATTTCCTTCGCAATCGGTTTTGATGCTTGTATCAACTTCCTGCCTTCCTTTTTCCAGTAATTACTTTTTAAAGGGTGAATGTAGGAAAAAATACGATGAAATACTTTCATTCTTGGAAACGAATAAATCCATTAAAACGGTAGTTTTAGGGGGGTATTGGGCCTATTTAATGACAGGGGGTTTTGAAAAACAAGGAACCAACTGGCGTACAGCAAAGGCTTTAGATCCGGAAGGAACTAAGAGTTTTCTAGAAAATGGGCGCTATTTTCTTAGCAAAGCGCTTAAGGGAAACAAGGAAATTGTTTTTATAAAAGACATACCTGATTTAAATTTCAATATAAATACGTGCTTTAAAACAAGACCGCTTCAGTTGCCTCATAAAGTGGCTTTTAATAAAGAGTGTTCCATGGATAGAGCCAGTTATGAGCAGCGGGCTAGTGGTTATGACAATGTGGTGAATCAATTGTTAGCAGAATTCCCACAAGTAAAAATTTATAATCCCCGGCCTTTATTTTGTAAAGACGAAAAATGTACAGCGCGTGGTGAGGTACTGCCTTATTACTTTAATGGCGATCATTTAAACCATTATGGTGCGAATATTGTCATTGAAGATTTAAAACATAAAGAACATTTAGATCAAAAAACAGACTTGGCGATGGTAGAACCTAAGAAAACTAAAGGATAATAGGTTGTGCAAATGAACAGGTAAACTCATTTGTTAGCCTGTTACAAAAAGAGGTAGTCATTTAGATTTGTTGGTCTAAGGACCTAACCTACATTGTTATACAAAAGACAGGTTGGGTCATTTTGACCCAACAATCGAATATTTTATAGTGTTGGCTCTAAAGACCCTACCTCCCTTGCTGTGGCTGCAGTTTAGAATAAGCAGAAAACTCAATACATATAAGGAAGCAACAAAGTGGAACGAAGTTTTCATCCTCCTGTGTACCAACATTTCAAATATCGTGCCGACATTGATGGCTTAAGAGCTATTGCTGTTTTATCAGTGGTAGTCTTTCATGCTTTTCCTAAATGGATGAAAGGAGGATTTGTTGGCGTAGACATTTTTTTTGTAATTTCCGGCTTTTTGATTTCCACAATCA
>NZ_LBAW01000060.1 GCF_001648595.1 Legionella bozemanae
CCGTATACGCAAAGCTACTTTGAATACTGGCGATGGAATCAATTGTTGAAAAAGTAACCCCGCCATTTTTAGAACCAAATAAAGTCAGTGTGGTAGAGGACGCTAACGACACAAAAAAATGAATAATGATAAACATCGGAGGCCAAGACCATAAAAACACTTGGGTTTGCATGTAGATCATGTATACCCCATGCATGCCAGGCACCAGCGCTAACAACATCACTAAAGGAAAAATACACAGAGTCAACATCCAAAAGACAGTCATATAATAAGGAAGCCGATAACCTGCAAGCCAAAAGCTGTTCGCTTCAGCCACGTGCATTTTTTGCAGACTGGAACTGTTGGTATAATTCATCAGCTCCGCATCCGCGCCAGCAAAAGCAAAGGCATCAAGGGCTGATTCACGGGTGGCATTAATTAAAATATTTTGCGTAAGCACATTGGCCGCATCTTTGGACACGTTCATAAAATAGGAATGAGCAGCCGCCAAACCATCACTAAACTTCTCTTTATCACCCTTGGTCATAATATTCGATAAATGAACAAGTTGTTTTTCTATTCCCGTATTCAATTCTGGTTTTAAACGTGCTGCAGCCTCAATGCAGCTCAAATTAGTGCCATCATGAAATAAGACACGATAAATAGGAGAGGGATGCTCAAAATACAGGCGAATTAAATCCGAGCTGTGCTTCATTTCATTGGGTGAAATTTGCTGACTCCCCAAAAGTTTGGCTGAAAAAATGCATTGCCTGATGTAAGTGGACAAATCACGAGAGAGTTCAGGTGACAAAGACAAGTTAGAACTGGTGGACGCTAAGAAGGTACGTGAACCAAACAACATGCCAGTTCGTGTGTAATCTAAATCTTGCGGCATATGAAACACGTCACTAAATACTTGAGTAATTCCATACCCAATGCCACTAATAAGTGCTGCAGGTAGCCCCACGCCTAATGGCACATTATCTACGGTGAGTTCAGGCCCTGCTGAATCCGCCGTTTGCATATCAATAATGGCAACTGGGGTTTTGATGCCTAAAATACAAAACAAAAACACAAACGTACACAAAACATAACGACTAATGGCTTGAATCCTTTTACCACTGACGTATTGAAACCCGACCACCCCTACAGCAAGAATACTCACGATGTCTTGAGCCGATTTGTAAGTTGAGGTGCCAAGCAGCGTCACCATGGCATCCAGTACTGTTTTGAGATACTCACCATTTTGTGGCGTATAAATGGTTAAAAGACTCATTGCGCGTCTCCATAATAGGCTGTTCTTAAGGTGGGTGTTAAAGCACTTAATGCTTGTTTGACGTTGTTGCGGATTAATTCATTCGTCTGTAACGCTGCATTAAACCGCTCACGGCTCTCCGTGCTAAACCGCGCCACAAACTGTTGTGCTAGTTGCAGATTTTTGTATAAACGCTCTTCATTGTGAGCGCCTAGTTCACGCCCTGAGAGCGAAGCGCGAATAATATCGAGGGAATTGGAAAGGTATTGTGCCAATAAATCAGTTGCCACACTTTGAGCCAATTCATAACTGCCTTGAATACCGGTGTTTTGTTGCGCATTGGCGGAAATAAGATTAAAAACTGCAGGTTGTGTTAACTCAATCAGCCCCTTTTGCTTATCGGATAACTCTTTGCCCATTTTAATGTTGTCATAAATCCCCTGCAGTAATTCCTGGACTTGAGCCACTAAGGCTTTTTTGGCACTGATTTCTTGCGTGCTTGCGGTATCAATAGATAAGCAATGCGACTGTGGCCCTGTATCAGTACAGTGGTAACTGGGTAACTTTCCTCCATACAATAAGGCTTTAATAAAATCTTGATTGGTTGCAAGCGAAGGGTAAGTCATTAACGCCCCTTTCG
>NZ_LBAW01000061.1 GCF_001648595.1 Legionella bozemanae
CGTTTACACGGGTCCTATTGTCTTCTGATGGACGCGATTATCAAGCGGTAATGAATTACATAGCACTTGGGCGATCGTACATTCATGCCGCCATGCTGGTAGCCAACAAACACTATGGCCTATCCAAAAACGTGTTAGTGGAAGGAGGGCTTGCTGATGCTGCGTCATTATAAAACCCAACTCTTGATTCTAGCGGGTTTAGTCTTGTCTGGCATGGTGTTATGGAGCATGCACAAGCCCGCACCGCTGGCTGTGGTGGATATGCAGCGGTTACTGAATCAGCCTGCTGTTTTATTGAGTCAAAGTAAGTTATCAGAACAAGAACAAAAGAAGGTGTTAAAGCAGTACTCTTCGTTATTGCCTCAGACCTTGTCTCAGTATGGGGCTTCTCATCATGTGACCTTAATCACAGCAACAGTGATTTCCAGTGGACGCTTCGATGTGACGGATGAGGTGATTGCAGCAACCTTGGAAAAGCTGGGTGCACTATGAAAAAAGTGGCGAGCTTGATTGCAGCACTCTTAATGAACGGAGCTCCGGTATATGCCAAAAACTTAGGCAATTACGGCCAGCTTTTTCCTGTTATTGAGCAGGACATCCGCCAGGTCATCATGGCGAAGCTGCATCGCCTAGAGCAAACAGGTGCGTTGAAAGAGCATCAACAGCGCATGGTAGCGCGAGTGGAGGAGCATGTGAGAAGACCTAAGCCTCTTCATTTACCCACGACGACGACCCCTAAAACCCATGAATTAGATCCAAGTATCGTCGTGAATCAAACGCTTTATACCCATGATGGGACGATGATTGCGAAGAAAGGGACGCATCTTAATCCTTTTGAACGCGTGTCGTTTTCTAAAACGCTGTTTTTTTTCAATGCCGATGATCCGAAGCAACTCGCCTGGGCCAAAGCGCATTATAAGCATTTTGACCAGGTGAAATTTATTTTAACCGGAGGGGATGTTAAGGAGGCCTCCGAGGTTTTGGGTTCGGTTTATTTTGATTTAGAAGGGCGCTTGAGTCGTTATTTTCACTTAAAGCATGTGCCTTCCGTAGTCAGCCAAAAAGGATTGGTTTGGCGTATTCAAGAAATTGGTCAACACGAGTTACGCAAATAGGAGTAGGTACTATGAATAAAAAAACGTTGATTACCCGATTCATGGTGCTGTTTTTATTGAGTTCGCTGAACTTCGTCTATGCGTCTCAGTGCAAAGGACACTTTGTTAATCCAATTACCGATGTCTGCTGGAATTGTTTGTTTCCACTCACCATTGGCAGCAGTGATGTGGTTAAAAGCAGTTATCCTGATACAAACAATCCAGGCAATCCTTTATGTTTATGCCCCACACCCATTGGCGAGCGCTTAGGCGTCACTATTGGTTATTGGGAGCCTGCTGCTTTGGTTGATGTGACGCCCAAGCCCTGGTGCATGGTCAATTTAGGTGTGCAGCTGAATGTTACAAAAAAAGGGTTAGGCGGCTCCCAGATGCCAGAGGTGGATGGGCGCGGTGCATTCTATTACGTTCATTGGTACAAATACCCTCTGGTGTATTGGCTGCAGGTGTTAACGTCCTTAGGGTGTATGGAAACGGAAGATTTTGACATCCTATATCCATCAGAGTTAGACCCTACCTGGAATGACTCCGAACTGGCCTTTGTTCTAAATCCTGAAGCTGTTTTATTTACCTCGCCTCCTGCACGAGCTTCTTGTGCCTTTGATGCGAGTAAAGCACTTGCAGGCACTGCCGTGAACAGTCTTTTTTGGTGCCAGGGTGCACAAGGTTCTACGTATCCATTAACGGGGTTTGTGGCACATCAAGCAAGTCCTATAAGTACCG
>NZ_LBAW01000062.1 GCF_001648595.1 Legionella bozemanae
CGTTTACACGGGTCCTATTGTCTTCTGATGGACGCGATTATCAAGCGGTAATGAATTACATCGCGCAGGGGCGATCGTACATTCATGCCGCCATGCTGGTAGCCAACAAACACTATGGCCTATCCAAAAACGTGTTAGTGGAAGGAGGGCTTGCTGATGCTGCGTCATTATAAAACCCAACTCTTGATTCTAGCGGGTTTAGTCTTGTCTGGCATGGTGTTATGGAGCATGCACAAGCCCGCACCGCTGGCTGTGGTGGATATGCAGCGGTTACTGAATCAGCCTGCTGTTTTATTGAGTCAAAGTAAGTTATCAGAACAAGAACAAAAGAAGGTGTTAAAGCAGTACTCTTCGTTATTGCCTCAGACCTTGTCTCAGTATGGGGCTTCTCATCATGTGACCTTAATCACAGCAACAGTGATTTCCAGTGGACGCTTCGATGTGACGGATGAGGTGATTGCAGCAACATTGGAAAAGCTGGGTGCATTATGAAGAAAGTAGCGGGTTTGATTGCAGCACTCTTAATGAACGGAGCTCCGGTATATGCCAAAAACTTAGGCAATTACGGTCAGCTTTTTCCTGTTGTCGAGCAAGACATCCGCCAGGTCATCATGGCGAAGCTGCATCGCTTAGAGCAATCAGGTGCCTTGAAACAACATCAACAACAAATAGTGGCGCGAGTGGAGGAGCATGTGAGAAGACCAAAACCTCTTCATTTACCTACGACGAACACTCCTAAAACGCATGAATTAGATCCAAGTATCGTCGTGAATCAAACGCTTTATACCCATGATGGGACGATGATTGCGAAGAAAGGGACGCATCTTAATCCTTTTGAACGCGTATCAATTTCTAAAACACTGTTTTTTTTCAATGCCGATGATCCGAAGCAACTTGCCTGGGCCAAAGCGCATTATAAGCATTTTGACCAGGTGAAATTTATTTTAATCGGAGGGGATGTTAAGACAGCTTCCGAAGTTTTTGGTTCGGTTTATTTTGATTTGGAAGGGCGCTTGAGTCGTTATTTTCACTTAAAGCATGTGCCTTCCGTAGTCAGCCAAAAAGGATTGGTTTGGCGTATTCAAGAAATTGGTCAACACGAGTTACGCAAATAGGAGTAGGTACTATGAATAAAAAAACGTTGATTACCCGATTCATGGTGCTGTTTTTATTGAGTTCGCTGAACTTCGTCTATGCGTCTCAGTGCAAAGGACACTTTGTTAATCCAATTACCGATGTCTGCTGGAATTGTTTGTTTCCACTTACTATTGGCAGTAGTGAAGTGGTTAAAAGCAGTTATCCTGATACAAAAAATCCAGGTAATCCTGTGTGCTTATGCCCTACACCCATTGGCGAGCGTTTAGGCGTCACTATTGGTTATTGGGAACCTGCTGCCTTGGTTGATGTAACTCCTAAACCATGGTGTATGGTCAATTTAGGAGTACAACTGAATGTCACTAAAAAAGGGTTAGGTGGCTCACAGATGCCGGAGACCGATGGACGCGGTGCGTTTTATTACGTTCATTGGTACAAATACCCTCTGGTTTATTGGCTGCAAGTATTAACGTCCTTAGGGTGTATGGAAACTGAAGATTTTGACATCTTATATCCGTCGGAGTTAGACCCCACTTGGAATGATTCAGAACTGGCCTTTGTTCTAAATCCTGAAGCC
This sequence comes from Legionella bozemanae, assembly GCF_001648595.1. GTDB lineage: Bacteria > Pseudomonadota > Gammaproteobacteria > Legionellales > Legionellaceae > Legionella > Legionella bozemanae. The sequence continues at coordinate 1,673 of NZ_LBAW01000062.1, forward strand.
GTTTTATTTACCTCCTCGTCTGCAAGAGCTTCTTGTGCCTTTGATGCGACCAAAGCACTTGCAGGCACTGCCGTGAACAGTCTTTTTTGGTGCCAGGGTGCGCAAGGTTCTACGTATCCATTAACGGGGTTTGTGGCACATCAAGCAAGTCCTATAAGTACCG
>NZ_LBAW01000064.1 GCF_001648595.1 Legionella bozemanae
AGGCGGATTCAACTCGCTAATGCAACTTTTGTATATAAAACAATCAGTTGAGATGGTATAAAATCCATTCCTGATTTTGTACAGGAGTTGAGATTATGGGGTATAAACACTTAGATTATTTAAAGCGTTGCAAGATACAAGCATTGTGGAAGGTGGGATACTCACAACAAAAGATAGCTGATGAAGTGGGTGTACATAAGTCTACTATTTCTCGTGAGTTAAATCGTAATATTACGTTTGTTCGAACCCGGTTAGGTTATTGGGAGTATAAAGCGGATTATGCGCAATCTTTTGCTGAGCAACGTAAAAAGGAAAAACCTAAATGTATTAAATTTACTGATTCAATTAAAGCTTTTGTTATCGAAAAAATACAAGACGAATGGAGTCCAGAGCAGATATGTGGTTATGCTAAACGTTGCTCAATTTTCAATTTAAGCCACGAATGGATTTATCAATTTATATTGAAAAATAAAAGACAGGGCGGTGCTTTATATAAAAATCTACGCCATCAACATAAGAAATATCGTAAAAGATATGGAAGCCCTAAAAGGACAGGTCCAATTAAAAATCGTAGATTTATTGACGAGCGCCCAGCTGTTATTAATAATAAAGATCGTATTGGGGATTGGGAAATTGATACAATCATAGGTAAAAATCATAAGCAGGCTGTAGTTTCCATAGTCGAAAGAGTTTCGAAATTAACGATTTTAAGAAAAGTAGAATCTAAGAAAGCTATTATTGTATCCACAGCCATAATTGAAGCATTAAAACCATTATCAAATTCAGTTTTATCAATTACCTCGGATAATGGAAGCGAGTTTGCAGGACATGAGGATATTGCTATTCAGTTAAATACTGATTTTTTCTTTGCTCATCCTTATTCATCCTGGGAAAGAGGTCTGAATGAGAACACTAATGGGCTTATTAGACAGTATTTAAAGAAAGGTTCAGGTTTTACCTCTGTGTGCAATAACCAACTTGCTAGGATAATGGATAAACTTAATAACAGGCCCCGAAAAACTTTAGGGTATGCCACACCTAACGAACGATTTGCAGCTGGAGTTTAAATGACAAAGAGAAATAAAGATAATGTTTACCAAGTCTATGATGAAATTATTGATTGGTTTGACAATGCTCGCACTAAAGATCTGACAATGGAGAAATCTTATTTAAATTTTATTCAAAACCATCTTCCACTTAAAAGCAAAATCTTAGATGTTGGTTGTGGCACAGGAGAGCCTATAGCAAAGTTTTTAATTAATGCAGGTTATATAGTGACTGGAATAGATGCCAGTAAAAAAATGATTGAACTGTGCAAACAACGATTTCCAAAAGAACAATGGCTGATAGCTGATATGCGTACTTTAGATTTGAACGAAAAATTTGATACGGTAATTGCTTGGCATAGTTTCTTTCACTTATCTCATGAAGATCAACGCAGCACATTGAAATTACTAGGCTCTTATGTAGAGCAAAATGGTTTATTCATTTTTACATCAGGACCAGAATACGGAGAGGTTTGGAGTGATAATGGAGGACATGAACTTTATCACGCATCACTTTCTACTGAAGAATATAAACAGATCCTTATAGATAATAATTTTAAAGTATTAATACATAAAATAAGAGATCCAGAATGTGGAGGAGCAACTGTTTGGGTTGCCCAAAAAAGCTAGTTGCATTAGCGAGTTGAATCCGCC
>NZ_LBAW01000065.1 GCF_001648595.1 Legionella bozemanae
CGCCATTCACGCCTTAATGGCTGCCTTGCTATTGTCTCTACGTATGGTGATTTGTCCGATGATGCAGTAGTGATGCACCTTGAAACCCTTTCGTGTGCGAAACCTAATTTAAGTTTTGAACAAAAGGTGTATGGCGCAGTGTATGACTTGGATGCGATGCAAGACTTACGTGGTACATCCATTTTAAAAACCAAACCTCTTTTAGAATACAGTGCGGCTGCAGGGATTTTAGCAGGCTTTGGGGATGGGCTTAAAAACCTCAATACAGCTCAGACCATTAATCCAGGCGCAGGCACCATTACGACTTATGGTCAGGCCTCTACGCTGATGCAATCAGCAGCAGGAGGGGCGGTGAGTAATCCGGCCAATAAAATCTCCGACTACATCATGAAAATCGCCGATATTTATCACCCTCTGGTGGTGGCACGTGCAGGACGGCGTGTATCCATCATGTTCACCAAAGGCTTTTGGATTGATAGGGCGCACCAATCGTTTGAATCGGGTAAATCCATTGATAATCAATCGGCTCAAAATGAGGCCGCGATTACAACAACCATTAGCCGAGCAGGCGGTGAAGGTGGGGAGAGTAGCAGTGGAGAATCAACTGCTCCGCAATCCACGTTCCAATCCGATACGCAAAGGGCGCAGCAATTCTTGAATCAGAATGGGATGCCCAATCAACCACTCTTTTCAACAGTTAATCCTACAGGAGACGTACATGGTTAAAGCTTGGTTTGTTTTGTTCTGTTGTTGTTCGGCAGTGACGCTTACGGGGTGTTCACGCTCCATTTTTGATCATCAAGATGTTCGCTGTCCTTTTGTCGAGCGTGGTGGGTGCCAAAGCATGGAGCAGGTGAATCGTATGGTGGATGCACGGCGATTTACACCGGATGGGCAATACGTGCAACAAGAGCAATGCGTAGGCTGCAGTGCTTATTCAAAATAAATGAAACGGAACTTTTTTAGGATTAACTATGTTCGCAACACTAAAAAAATACGTCCAGGGTTTTAGGAATTCAATCGATGGCTATTTGGTGGATGAAGAGGTATCGTCTTCCCAAAATACCTTAAATGTTGGCGATCACCAATACCCTCTTTTTTGCAAGGAACTTCCTTATCAGTATTATGACGAGGAATCGCATTTATTTATTAATCGCTGGAATACAGGCTTATTGTATCGCATCACCCCGTTAACCGGTGCGAATGAAAAAATTGCAGAGCAGTTGGATTCGATTTTAAGAACCAAGGTTTCTGATGAATTTACCTTACAGCTCATCTTAGTCAAACACAATCAAGTGGGGCATGAGCTGGATGCTTTTTCAAACCAGTTCATGACTCCAGATTTTGAACAGTTAAGTGTGATGGGCAAAAGCCTTCGTTCGTTTTATGGTGAGGCCGCAGTTCATGGATTTAAAACCAATACCAATGTTAATCCCAGAATGACACAAACTGAGTGTTATGTCGTAGTCGATAAAATCAATGGAAAAAATGAGGAAGACGTTAAAGCCTGCTTTGCTCAATTTCGTATTGCCTTTGAAGCCTCGTTGATGTCGGCCAAAATTGGCTTTAGAACCTGTAATGCTGAAGATTTATTACGCTTACTTCATTTTTACCTGGCTCATGAACCCGA
>NZ_LBAW01000066.1 GCF_001648595.1 Legionella bozemanae
TGCAACGGTTTTTTTAAACATAGTCATCTCGCAAAGTTGTGAATCTATTCATCATGAAATTTTTCCTCCAAATGCGTCATGAGTTCATCCACGCGGTTTGCAAGTTGTACAGGCTCTGCCTCACCAAACAACACGGCATACGCTTGATTCGTAGGACGATTCACAAGATACAGGGCAGGCACTACAGGCTTGTATTCGCCAGACACATATAAGGTTTGAAACAACTCAGGCGTTAAATTGGCTGAATCAAATCCATCTAAAGACTCGCCATCCAAACTGTAAGCCTCTACAGGGATATGAAAACTGGATGCAAAATCACGAAGTATGGGCGCAAATTGATGACAATGAGGGCAGGTGGAACGGTATATAAAAATAAAGTAATGGTGTTCCGACAACGCACTGATTCTTTTATTCTTGGTGCGCGCCATTTCCTGTTGCTCTTGTTTTTTATTTAGTAGTTGGGTTAATTCATCCAATGCCACATTTGCAAAAGAGTGCGTACTAAGAAGGAATAGTACGATTAAAAAGAACCTTTTTTTCATTCATTCACTCCTTCATAACTAAACCGTTTAAACTGCGTCATCACATCAAAAATGCGCTGCTTGAGCTCTTCTAAAGATAAAAACCCATAAGACACTGGCGACATTTTTTGACTGTTTAAATCCACGAAATAAAGAGCAGGCATGTACTTCGCTTCAAGTGCTACTTGTTTTTGAACCGTTTCCAGGGGAATTGATTTAGGATTAGGAAGCCCATCAATGAGTTGGCCATCCGTACTGACTGAAATCATGGAAAAGCCATATTCTTTAATAAAGGGCAGTAAATGCATGACCATTTTTTGTGAAATGGAGCTCGTGCCCCGATAAAATAAGATAAAGCCATAACGTGCACTGCTTTCATGAATGACTTTGTTGATTAATACTTTTTGTGCATCATTGCGTACCGCAATCGCTGAGTTATCGGTTGGAAAATTAAGCGTGCTATCCAGCTCAGGGTGGACCAATAAAACTTGTTGCCAATAGCGTACAAATTGCTGATTATTTTTTGAATAATCCATTTGCGCTTTCATATACTCGTGCGTTGCATTAAATGATGGCGCAATCAGAGCCTCTGCCAATTTATTCAGAGTTTCCTTGCGCTTATCCATTAAACGCTCATACGGGGATTTCACCACAGGAGCAGGTCGTGGCTGCAGTGTTTTTTTAATCGGTTTGGGCGCCTCTTCAACGCTATACCAATGAAAGCCTTTTGCATGCTCCTGCACAATGTCCGCATGAAGCGATGTCACGAACAGTCCCCATACCATCAGAATCAACAGGCGACTCATAATTCACCTGCCTTTTTTTGCATTCTTCTCAAAACTTCATCAATGGATTGTTGAGGATCTTGAGACTTAATCTTTAGATCGCCTGCAATCCCTGCCGCTTTATTGGGTGTCCCGTGGCCAAAAGGATAGATGGGTGTCACAAAATCAACACGACTTAAATCCATCTTCTGCAGTTCAGCAATGCTCATTCCTGCACAGGTTGGATGCTCTGCATCACCCAAACCATGACCATTAACTTGTGTAA
>NZ_LBAW01000067.1 GCF_001648595.1 Legionella bozemanae
GTTAGTGATCGCTTTAATGGGTTTTTATTGTAAAAGTAAAGAGGGTTTCCTGAATAGACCCATCTGGAAAAATTTTAATGAAGCAAACGCTCAGATTGTTGGCCCTGCTTGGCAATACACAAAAAATGATCTTTGCTTAAATCGCTATCCTTTTGATGAAGCAAAAGATTATCGATGGTGGTTTTGTATGATGAATAAAAGCAAGAAACCAACTGTTATTTTACTTGGGAATAGTTTTGCAAACCAGCTTTATCCTGGGTTATTACATAATAAGTTATTCTCGAATGAGACCATACTTTCTATTGGCACTTGCGATGCAGCAAAAGTTGGCAAAACTCCTTTATTTGATAAGCCATTGGATCCAACCTTTCCTTGTGCGGGGGATAGGCCCCTACATCAAGAAAAGTTTATAAATAATATTATTAAACAAAACGTTGGCTCTTTAAAATACGCAATAATTGCAGGCATACCCAACCTACAGTCAGAAGATTACATTTATCGCTTGAAAAGCAGAATAGATTTTCTGGAAAAAAATCATATAAAAGTTATTGTCTTTTTACCTCATCTCCTTTTTAATAAGGATGTCAAAAGCTGTATTAGACCATTTAGCAGCGCTACAGGATGCATATCCGATTTGAAAGAAAGGAACGCTCTCATTCAATCGAATCAAGCAGTAATTAAAACAATATCAAAAACCAATCCAAGTGTTGTTTTTTTTGATCCGAATGATTTATTTTGTGATAGTAAGAAATGCTCAATGATAGATACTAACGGCCTTCCTTTCTATCGCGATCATGCGCATATTTCTGAGTATGGAAGCATAAAATTGGTCGGTTTGTTTCAAAAATGGGTGGAAAAAAATCTTTCGGAAAAGATAATAACTTAGAGGCATGGCGCAATTACCTTGACACTAAAAGGAAATTAAATGTCTAATTATCATCTCAATTATCGACCTGATATCGATGGTTTGCGAGCAATCGCTGTTTTGTCAGTAGTTGGGTTCCATGTTTTTCCAACTTTGATAAAAGGAGGCTTCATCGGTGTTGATATTTTTTTTGTGATCTCGGGTTTTTTAATTTCCAGCATAATTTTTAATAATTTAACGAATAATAATTTCAATATTTTTGAATTCTATAGCCGCCGCATTAAAAGAATTTTTCCAGCTCTTCTAATTACATTGTTGGCTTGTTTCATAGTCGGGTGGTTCATTTTATTTCCCCATGAATACGCACAACTAGGTAAACACGTTTTAAGCGGTGCGGGATTTTTCTCGAACTTTACTTTTTGGTTTGAAGCGGGTTATTTTGATAATCTAGCTGAAACAAAGCCTTTACTCCATCTTTGGTCTTTAGGGGTTGAAGAACAGTATTATATTATTTGGCCATTATTATTATGGCTTATCTGGAAAAAGCCGCCTATTATTC
>NZ_LBAW01000068.1 GCF_001648595.1 Legionella bozemanae
CGACATCGCTTATTTTACAGAAGGGATTGAGACAGGATTAAGTATACTTCAGGTCGATGAATATGCGCGTGTGTATGCTGTATTGGGAAAAGCAAATTTTTCAAATATTGATCCCAAAAATAGTCCTAAACAAGTGGTTTTTTGCTTGGATAATGACGGAAAAGACACTTATAAATATGCAAAAAATGAACAAACCAATACGATTATAAAAGCTGCTCAGAAATTACACGATTCTGGTATCCATGTGTCCATTGTGATCCCTAAAAAAGAAAATACCGATTTAAACGATGTGCTTGTTAAGGAAGGAATGGACGAGCTTAAAAAACAATTAAACCGGCTCATGAGTTTAGACGAATTTAAAAAGCAGTGTGCCTTAGAGAACAAGGAGCCGGAGCTCAAAAAAATAAATCAAGATAAGAAAATTCAGTCGTTGATCAAGCAAGATCACAAACTGAATATACAAAATGGCAATGAGTTTATACGGCTCAATCAAGGGTTAATTAATGGAATTAAAGAGCGCGTGCAACACAGGGAACTTGTAGAACGTACTCGTTCTTTTAATAAACCACAGCCTAACCGAGAAATGGAGCGAGAGCTTTAAATTTAAAAATGAGCAGGCTGAATTATGTCTGTGCTGCACTATTTTTCATTCGGGTATTATGTTTTAACGGAGTTTACTATGCTAAAAATTGTATTCGCACTGTTTTTAATCTGCTTTGTAATTGAGCGATTAGTTCCTGGTTGGAAGTTACCTCATGTTAAAACATGGCCTATTAGGGTGGTATTGCTTAATCTAGTGCAAATTGGCGTTGTTACATTGGCAGGTTATACATGGGAATTATGGTTTTCTGCATGGTCTATTTTTCATATGTCACATTATTTACCTCCTTACGCTGGTGGTTTTTTTGCCTATTTTATCGCAACTTTTGTGTTCTATTGGTGGCATAGAGCACGTCATGAATTTGATTTTTTATGGGTTGGGTTTCATCAGATCCATCATAGTCCACAAAGGCTTGAGGTCATCACATCGTTTTACAAACATCCTGGCGAAATGATTGTGAACTCTATCATTGGCAGCCTACTGGTATATACAGTTCTTGGTCTATCCATTGAGGCGGGTATGGTTTATACCGCTTGTACCGCGATAGGTGAGTTTTTCTACCATACCAATGTTAAAACACCACAGTGGATAGGGTATGTATTTCAGCGTCCAGAGATGCACAGAATTCACCACCAATTCAATCGACATAAAAATAATTACGGGGATATTGTATGGTGGGATATGTTATTTGGCACCTACGAAAACCCCAAGGAAGGGTTTCACCGCATATCCAGCCCAAACTGGCAATGAGATAGCTAAGCGACTTTAAGTGCCA
>NZ_LBAW01000069.1 GCF_001648595.1 Legionella bozemanae
CTCATTCCTGCACAGGTTGGATGCTCTGCATCACCCAAACCATGACCATTAACTTGTGTAAGACGAGCTTCCTGAATAATTCGGGCCATTTTGCTTGGAAATACGCAGTAAGAGCGTTTGTGTTCTAAACAAACCCCAGCCACTTTTTCACTACAATACTCGCCCAGATAATGAGCTACATAATTTAATTTGGCGCGACCCAGCGCTTTGTCTTCATCACGACAATGAAGCAAATCAATGTCTTTTCCCCATCCTTTATCATGACAACAATCAATAAGATCCAAGGGCCATATTTTGCATTGCACGGCTTGTCCGCCAAAAAGAGACGCATTGGGTTGTTGACTTAATTCATGCCCCGCTTCCCCCACAACCGCTAAAGAAGAAACACTTTGCCCAAAATCAGTATTTTGGGTTTGGGAATGCTCTGTACAGTCACCATCGGCACAAAATAAGTCTTTAATGCATTCGATAGGTGCTTCACACACATTTTCTTGACAACTGTACGTTTGCTTATACAGGGCACAAGTCTGCCTATCAAAACGCGCACACTCAGAGGCCGTTTGAAAACACCCTTTATTTTTCTGTGTGATGCATTCATCAGCAGCCGCGCTAGAACAAGAGTACGTCAGCACACGCGCCCAACACGCACGGGATACAGGAAGACCATCAATTACTTTAGGTGACTGAGTATCCGTGCATTGTTCTTTTTTGATTCGACACAGCGACCCCTTATTTTCAAAGCTCATGCAATGATTGTCCCAATATTCTTGGCTGATGTAGGGTTTGGAGTGTGCTGTGACCGTCAAAGCAACTTGAATGGGATAAATTCGTCCCCATCCTTTATTAATATAAAAGGTCAACAACCCATTATTAGCGCATGTTGGAGTACCAATCACCTGAACCCAATACGCATTCGCCCCATTATTTCGTATCGAATGAATGGTGGCACTCATTCCATCACACGAATGTTTCATCCGAATGGGATAAGGAACAGAGCCACCCACAGCATTAGTGATTGCGCCAGTCACCAAATTTACAGTAATCACTCCGGTCCATTTTTTAGCAACATAAAACGAAAAATCAGCGCGTTGCACCACTTTTTCGGAGTCCACCAGGACCTTAAGGTACTTGGTGCAGGTTTGATCGGGCAATAAACGAGAGCTGAAGCATTGTTCTTCATGTGTCTTCATCGTGCAGGTAGGCTTTTGATTCGAGCATTGAACGCGATTATTGGATTGTCCGTGCGTAATCGCATAACTTTCATCCTGAAT
>NZ_LBAW01000070.1 GCF_001648595.1 Legionella bozemanae
GTATGGGCGCAAATTGATGACAATGAGGGCAGGTGGAACGGTATATAAAAATAAAGTAATGTTGTTCCGAAAGCGCATTGATTCTTTTGTTTTTGGTGCGCGCCAATACCTGTTGCTCTTGTTTTTTATCTAAGAGCTGGGTTAACTCATCCAAAGCTACATTCGCAAACGTCTCTGTGCTGAGAAGGAATAGTACGATTAAAAAGAACCTTTTTTTCATTCATTCACTCCTTCATAACTAAACCGTTTAAACTGCGTCATCACATCAAAAATGCGCTGCTTCAGCTCTTCTAAAGATAAAAACCCGTAAGACACTGGCGACATCTTGTTGCTCTTTAAATCCACAAAATAAAGAGCGGGCATGTACTTCGCCTCAAGTGCTACTTGTTTTTGAACCGTTTCCAGAGGAATTGATTTAGGATTAGGAAGCCCATCAATGAGTTGGCCATCCGTACTGACTGAGATCATGGAAAAACCATATTCTTTAATAAAGGGAAGCAAATGCATGACCATTTTTTGTGAAATGGAGCTCGTGCCACGATAAAATAAGATAAAGCCATAACGCACACTGCTTTCTTGAATGACTTTGTTGATTAATACTTTTTGTGCATCATTGCGTACTGCAATCGCTGAGTTATCGGTTGGAAAATTAAGCGTGCTGTCCAGCTCAGGATGGATTAATAAGACTTGTTGCCAATAGCGTACAAATTGCTGGTTATTTTTTGAATAATCCATCTGTGCCTTCATGTATTCATGTGTTGAATCAAATGAAGGAGAGAGCAATGCTTCGGCCAATTTATTCAGTGTAATCTTACGCTTATCCATTAAGCGTTCATAAGGAGATTTCGCAACGGTTGCAGGTCGTGGCTGCAGTGTTTTTTTAATCGGTTTGGGCGCCTCTTCAACGGTATACCAATGAAAGCCTTTTGCATGCTCCTGCACAATGTCCGCATGAAGCGATGTCATGAACAGTCCCCATACCATCAGCATCAACAGGCGACTCATAATTCACCTGCCTTTTTTTGCATTCGCAGTAACACTTCATCAATGGACTTTTTAGGATCTTGAGACTTGATCTTTAGATCACCTGCAATCCCTGCCGCTTTATTGGGTGTCCCGTGACCAAAAGGATAGATTGGGGTCACAAAATCAACCCGCCCCAAATCCATCTTCTGCAGTTCCGCAACACTCATTCCTGCACAGGTTGGATGCTCTGCATCACCCAAACCATGACCATTAACTTGTGTAA
>NZ_LBAW01000071.1 GCF_001648595.1 Legionella bozemanae
AGATAAGCAAAGAAAAACGATCATAAAGAAAAAAATTAATAGAGCTAATTTGATGGATATTATAAGAAACATAAATCCTTGCAAAATTGCAATGGAAGCTTGTGCAGGATCAAATTATTGGGGAAGAATCTTTAGAAGTATGGGGCATGAAGTAATGTTGATTAGCCCGCAGCATGTTAAACCTTTTGTTCGAGGAAATAAAAATGACGCGAATGATGCTCAAGGTATAGTAACCGCAGCGATGCAGGATGGTATGCCATCGGTTCCTATTAAATCACTAGAGCAACAAGACATCCAACTAATTCATAGAAGAAGAGAAGAGCTTGTAAGAAGAAGGACGGCCTTAACGAATCAAGCGCGAGGTTTTTTGACAGAATACGGTATTGTCATGAGGCAAGGAATGACTTTCTTTACTAAAGAAATCCCAGAAATTTTGGAGAATGCTGGTAATGAATTAACACAAATAGCTAGAGAAGAAATTTATGAAATTTACCAAGAAGTATTACATCTAATTAGGCTAATTTCTCAATATGATAAAAAATTAGAAAATATATGTCTTAGAAATGAAAACTGTAAACGCCTTATGAAATTAAAGGGTATTGGACCCTTAACGGCTTCTTTATTAGTAGTAAAAATAGGCGATGCTAAAAACTTTAAAAATGGGCGCCATTTCGCAGCTTTTGTGGGCCTTGTGCCTAAAGAACATTCAAGCGGAGGAAAACAATGTTTAATGGGAATAAGTAAACGAGGTGATATTACTTTAAGAAATCTTTTAATCAATGGCGGACGTTCAGTGGCAAAGATTTCCGATAAAAAAATAACTCCTTTAAACTCTTGGGTAAATAGAATAAAACAAGATAGAGGGTTTAATAAAGCATGCGTTGCGATCGCTAATAAAAATGCGCGGCATGCCTGGGCAATAATGTATTATGGTGAAGAATATAAATATCAATTAGCAAGTTAGTTTTATATATTTTGTTTGTAATTAAAGAAAAGTGATTATCTAAGTTTTGCAAAATGCGATGATGAAAGTAAGGTAAAATCTACTCTGTTTATACCTGAGGAACTTGCTGAGCTATTATGTTCGACGGCGCGATAAAGGAGACAGAGGACGAATCACATCAAGGTATGAGTTAATTTAATACTCTAAAATATTACCGGATATACAAATGCAAACCTCACTACATTAGAACATATTGCAATCCCGGATGAGTCCATATACAAGTTCCGGAGC
>NZ_LBAW01000072.1 GCF_001648595.1 Legionella bozemanae
CTCACTACATTAGAACATATTGCAATCCCGGATGAGTCCATATACAAGTTCCGGAGCGCTAGGCCTATTCGCAGCATTCCTATTCCATCATCATTATTTGATAACACACCAAGAAAATTAATCAAAAAATATTACCAAAGAATCATGGAGGCCTCACCCAGCAACGTTCTTGAGTTTGTCCATAATGCACGAGTGGCTTCTATGGCTTGCTTTGTCTACATGCGATCATAGTTATTGACGGATGATGTAGCCGATTTATTTATTAAATTAATTCACAATATGAAATCATCAGCAGAGGTTTATGTTAATAAAAAAATCATCTCTGAAGTCAAAAAAGTTAACGGTAAGTTTGATATTTTATACTTAATTGCAGAAGCGGCTCTTGAAAATCCGAAAGGTGTCATTGAGGATGAAATCTATCCTTTAGTGAATCAGGACACTTTAAAAAAATTGGTAATAGAGCTGAAAAATAAGGGGAACAGATGGTATCAGAACCAAGTTAACCTCAAAGTGCATTCACTGTATTCACATGCTCACCGCAAAGCGCTTCTGCAACTATTAAATGCATTTACTTTCAAAACCAATAGCCAAGAAGGACGTGATTTATTGGATGCGATTGCATTCATTAAAAAAATCAGAAGTCGACTGATACCTATTATCCTGATGCTGCACTTGTCCCTATAGCTAATGTTATTCCTGTATCATGGAAGTCAATGGTTTTTGAAACGGATGATTTCCCTGTTACTGTTGCGATGGTAGAGGATGGTCCCACAAGTGGTACCGAAAAACAGGCCAGTCTCGTCAAAATTAACCGATTTCATTATGAAGTCGCTGTCCTTGAAAGTTTACGAGAAAAACTACGTTGTAAATTAATCTGGATTGAGGGTGCCTATCGTTACCGTAATCCCGATGATGATTTACCCGCTGATTGGGAAACATCTCGCGAAGCTCGATACCTACAGCTTGGATTACCTCTAGAAGCCTCGGATTTTATTAAAAAGCTTAAACGCGAGCTACACCTTAATTTACAAAACCTAAATGACACCATTTTGCATAACAAGAAAGTTAAAATCTTGGATAAAAATGACGGCCATATCAAAGTAACGCCATTAAAGGCACAGGCGTTACCCCCGTTTCTTGATACGTTACAGCGAGAAATTAATCGTCGTTGGGTTTTACCGCATATCCAGCCCAAACTGGCAATGAACTTTAATCTGTTCTCTAAATTC
>NZ_LBAW01000073.1 GCF_001648595.1 Legionella bozemanae
CCATCCAGCAGTTTTTCGTCGGCAGGCGACTCCATTTTTGTGAGAGGATTCTTTTTTGAGAAGATTGAGAGCGATTCGTCTAATAATGGCTAAATTATGGGCTGAGTGTCCGACATGGGCTTGATTCAAATCCTCGCGAAAGCCAACATCTAAAGACCAATGCAAATCAATTTCAATGTGCCAATGTTTTCTAACGGCTTCTTTAAATAAGTCGATTTGTTCGTAATCCAGACTCGTGATGAAGTATCGAGTAGAGCGTTCTACTTGATTATTCGTTGTGTGTACCACATCGACTTTACCAATTCCTTTTAATCCAGGCCAACGTAATTCAAATAGTAATGGGGCTCGAGATGAAATTAAGGTATAGCGCCTGGTTTCTATTCTGCCGTGAGCATGTATTTTCTCAACTCGGCGTAAATGAAGCATTTTTTTATATTTTTTCTCTTCCTCTTCAGCACGTAAAAAAATAGTGCGTACGTCATGATATAGCGTGGGTTGATTTTCTTTCAAAGATAGAACGTAATTAGCACCCTGAGTAATAATTTGTTTTGCAATTTGAGTCTGACATCCCATGGCATCGAGAGTAATCGTTGCGCCTTCTATATGCATCATTGTCAATAATTTGGGGATAGCACTAATTTCGTTTGATTTTTCTTCAGTTTTGACTTGAGCTAACAGAACACGATTCTTCGTTGCCCATGCACTAACCAGATGTAACGCAGGATGATGTTGCCTTTTATTCCCAGAGCCTCTTAGCGTTTTTCCATCCAATGCAATAATTTCATTTTTTAAATCAATATCTAATGAAGCTATCCATTCATTAAAACACGTTTCAAAGCAATCAGGCTCAAGCAAGGCAAATACTCGGGAAAAAGTATCATGAGAAGGAATGCCTTCGGGAAGCCCCAAAAACGTTTCTAGCCATTCTTGTTTTGCTAAGCCAAAGCGCTCTATTTCTACCCAATTATCCGCACCGCATATCGTTGCTAATATACTGATAATTAATATATCCTCAAGATTATGGCGTAAATTGCGGTGACTAATTAAACGAGGGTCTTCTAATTGCTTAAAATGGCTTAGAAAAGTTCCTTCTATATTCATCTTATTTTCCCTAAAAAATAAGACCTTATAAAGTTATTTAATCCTAATTTCAATAGATGGGTAGTGACGCTAATAACAGAATTATGGACTAGAGAATTTCAATGCGTTTGCCATG
>NZ_LBAW01000074.1 GCF_001648595.1 Legionella bozemanae
CAACGATTTATAAAGCTGTTGAAGCTTTTTCCATTTATGCTGTATTTCTTGATTATCTAACACTTGGATTACTTTATCACCCTGGACTCTAACTTGATGAATTTCATTCCATGTATTATCAAAATAAGTCTTATCTTTTGGGTCTCCTGTCATTGCCCAATGCTCCAAGATGTCTTGGGATTGATAAATTTGGGCATCAAGAATAGGAGGTAAATTCTCATTTTGAATTTTATGATTCAAGTGGATTATATAGTTTACTTTAGGCACTAAAAGCATAATCAATATTAATAAAGGTAATCCAAGAGTCATAAATCCAATAAACAATCGAGTGCCCAATGGAATCACAAAACGTCGTGGGATTGCATCAGTGTTCATTACCGCCTCCTATTCAGCACGAGATCTTAAAATCCCTCTGCACATTATCGCCTCACTAAATTCTTTAATAGAATTTTTCAGGTAGCTATTCCAAAAATCATACAAAATGACCTGTATTTTGCTTAAGTCAGCATGTTCAATTAATTTAAAAATCGGAATCGATTTCTTTAATATTCCATACCTCATTGTCTATAATGTGTAATAAGCTCATACAGAAAGAAAATATATATGACAAAACATATCTTATTAAAAAATTGGAGATGCTGTCTTTTAATTTCTGTCACTTTATTATGCTCCTGTGAACATTATGTCTCTAAGAATGACCCCAAAAATAATACATCCGTTAATAAATCGTTCATTGGATATCATCCTCATGGACATGGACATGGACATCATTAATTCATTGACATGACAAAGAAGAGAAATTTGCTCATTCAGAAATCATATCAATGCAATTGAAACGATACTCCATGAAAAAAAATAGCTGCCAAGATTAGGAGTATGATTAAAAAAGAATAAAAGTGGATGGTTTTCTTATGTTTTTTGAGAAAAACCAAAACACCCACAAGCACAATACTCAACAACCCTAGCAGTACCCAAATCCAAAAATTCATTTCCATCCTTAGTGTTCCTGAACTTTCTTATTCTTATAATGTAATTCATGCACATGCTCCCCATTACCGCCAAAATCCCCAACATACTGACTTTCAGAATGCATCTCCTTAACAGTTGATTGAGTCGAAGCACATGACACTAACCCCACTCCAAAAAAAATAATGCTCATTCTTAAAAAAAGTCTCAAACCCAATATAGTTCCTGTTTTCA
>NZ_LBAW01000075.1 GCF_001648595.1 Legionella bozemanae
AATGGCGAAGGAAAAATTTGAGCGTAAGAAGCCACACGTAAACGTTGGCACGATTGGTCACGTAGACCACGGTAAGACTACATTAACTGCGGCTATTACCACAATTATGGCAAAGAAATTTGGTGGCACAGCCAAAGCGTATGACCAGATTGATGCAGCACCCGAAGAGCGGGAGCGAGGTATTACAATATCTACAGCTCACGTAGAATATGAATCAGCAAACAGACACTATGCGCACGTAGATTGCCCTGGACATGCTGACTATGTTAAGAACATGATTACCGGTGCGGCGCAAATGGACGGAGCGATACTTGTAGTATCAGCGGCGGATGGTCCAATGCCACAAACACGTGAACACATATTGTTATCACGTCAGGTAGGAGTACCCTATATTGTTGTGTTCATGAATAAAGCAGATATGGTAGACGACCCTGAGTTGTTAGAGTTGGTTGAGATGGAAGTACGTGACTTATTAAGCAGTTACGATTTTCCTGGCGATGATATTCCGATTGTTGTTGGTTCTGCATTGAAAGCATTAGAAGGTGATGACAGTGATATCGGAGTTAAAGCGATTGAGAAATTGGTTGAGACTATGGATTCCTACATACCTGAGCCAGTACGTAACATTGATAAAGCATTTTTGTTACCAATCGAAGACGTCTTCTCTATTTCTGGACGAGGCACAGTAGTAACCGGACGCGTAGAGAGTGGTATCGTTAAAGTGGGTGAAGAGATTGAGATTGTTGGAATTCGTGACACTCAAAAAACCACCTGCACAGGCGTTGAAATGTTCCGTAAGTTGTTGGATGAGGGTCGAGCTGGTGACAACGTTGGCGTGTTATTACGTGGAACCAAACGTGATGAAGTTGAGCGTGGCCAGGTATTAGCTAAGCCAGGCACAATTAAGCCTCATACAAAATTTGAAGCAGAAGTATACGTATTATCAAAAGAAGAAGGTGGACGACATACACCATTCTTCAATGGATACAGACCACAGTTTTATTTCAGAACGACAGACGTAACTGGAACCTGTGATCTTCCATCTGGGGTGGAAATGGTAATGCCTGGTGATAACGTACAATTGACCATTCACCTGCATGCACCTATTGCGATGGATGAAGGTTTACGTTTCGCAATTCGGGAAGGTGGCCGTACTGTAGGCGCCGGTGTTGT
>NZ_LBAW01000076.1 GCF_001648595.1 Legionella bozemanae
AAAAAAATTTTTCTTAATATTCTCGAAGACTTAATGTTGATTTCAGCTCATGGTGCCTTGATATGGGATTTACAGCTTATTTTTCCCCATTTATGATATTTGTACGTAAATCAAAAAAAGAGTTATTATGTCTCCACGTGGCGGAAAAAGAGCAGGGGCAGGACGCCCTAGGGGTGAGCCGACTAAAGCAGTTCGTCTTCCGGTAGCCACACTTGTCGAATTAGAGCAATTAAAGAATCGCACGGTGCAATTGCCAGTTTTCGCAAGTAAAGTTCAAGCAGGATTCCCATCGCCTGCGGACGATTACATTGAAGGATATCTCGATTTAAATACCAAATTCATTAAACATCCATCCGCCACGTTTGTAGTACAAGCCACGGGCGATTCTATGGTGGATGCGGGTATTTTTTCAGGAGATTGGTTGCTTGTGGATAGGAGTATCGAGCCTTCTGATGGACGTATTGTGATTGCGGCAATCAATGGCGAACTGACGGTAAAGCGTCTTGCAAGAAAAGGGGGAAGAGTACAATTACTTCCTGCCAATCCCCAATTTAAACCCATCGATATGACACAAGATTGTGAGATGGTGATTTGGGGTGTGGTGACTTTAGTCCTGCATGAGCTTACCTAGTATGTTCGCTCTTGTTGATTGCAATAATTTTTACGCCAGCTGTGAGCGCTTGTTTCGTCCTGACTTAAAGGATGTTCCTATTGTGGTGTTATCCAATAATGATGGATGTTGTATTGCACGCTCCAGCGAAGCTAAAGCATTAGGTATTGCGATGGGAGCGCCTTACTTTAAGATTAAAGGTTTGTGCGAGCGGTATGGGGTACATGTTTTTTCTTCAAACTACACGTTATACGGCAACATCAGCCAGCGGGTGATGTGCACCATTGAAGAAATTTGGCCGCACGTAGAAACTTACTCCATTGATGAAGCGTTTCTTGATTTAAGGAGTTTATCTTCTTCTCCTGATTTATTTTGTCAGGAATTGCAGAAGAAGATTCTAAGACATACGGGAATACCTACTTCGATTGGCATTGGGCCTACGAAAACGCTGGCTAAAGTAGCAAATTATTTGTGTAAAAAAATTTATAGCACGCCAATATTGAATATCACGTCGAATCGTGAGCGGTTATTAAAGCAGATTTCTGTC
>NZ_LBAW01000077.1 GCF_001648595.1 Legionella bozemanae
CTACGATAATCACCGCACCATCTACTATCAATCCAAAATCCAGCGCACCTAAACTCATAAGGTTCGCACTGATTTTATTAGTCACCATGCCCGTGATGGTCATTAACATGGATAAGGGGATGACCATAGCAGTAATCAATGCAGCACGAATATTCCCTAAAAATAAAAAAAGAATAATGCAAACGAGCAGTGCACCTTCAAGTAAATTGTTTTTAACCGTGTTGATCGTTGCATTAACCAGCAAAGTGCGATTATAAACAATAACGGCCTCAACGCCTTCAGGAAGTGACTTGTTGATTTCTTTCATCTTCTCAGCAACCCGCTCAGAAACCGTTCTACTGTTTTCGCCCATCAACATGAACACGGTACCCAAAACCACTTCCTGGCCATTTTCTGTAGCAGCCCCTGTACGTAGTTCTTTGCCGAAGACAACTTTCGCTACATCCCTCATGCGGATTGGAGTTCCTTCAAAGTTGGCAATCACAATGTTTTCAATATCAGGAATGTCTTTTACTTGTCCAGGAACACGAATCAGATTTTGTTCTCCATTGCGCTCTATATAGCCTGCACCAACGTTGGCATTATTCCGCTGGAGTGCTTCAAGCACATCGTTTAAACTCAGGTTGTAACGCACAAGCTTTGAGGGAACGGGCGTAATATGGAATTGTTTTGCATAACCGCCAATCGTATTGACCTCCGCAACCCCTTCTACATTGCGCAATTGCGGCTTAATAATCCAATCTTGAATGGTGCGAAGTCCCGTGGGGTTATAGCGTTGACTTTTAGGCACATTAGGTTTATTCGTCACCGTATACATAAAAATTTCACCAAGACCTGTAGAAATAGGTCCTAATGTAGTTTCAGACTCTGGCGGCAATTTATCTTTAACTTCTTGTAAGCGCTCATTAATAAGCTGTCTTGCAAAATAAATATTAGTTCCGTCTTTAAAAACCACAGTCACTTGAGACAATCCATACCTAGATAAAGACCGGGTATAATCGAGATTGGGAAGGCCGCTAAGAGCTAATTCAATAGGAAAAGTGATTCGCTGTTCTACCTCAAAAGGCGAGTATCCAGAGGCTGCTGTATTAATTTGCACCTGAACATTGGTAATGTCAG
>NZ_LBAW01000078.1 GCF_001648595.1 Legionella bozemanae
TCGGGTTCATGAGCCAGGTAAAAATGAAGTAAGCGTAATAAATCTTCAGCATTACAGGTTCTAAAGCCAATTTTGGCCGACATCAACGAGGCTTCAAAGGCAATACGAAATTGAGCAAAGCAGGCTTTAACGTCTTCCTCATTTTTTCCATTGATTTTATCGACTACGACATAACACTCAGTTTGTGTCATTCTGGGATTAACATTGGTATTGGTTTTAAATCCATGAACTGCGGCCTCACCATAAAACGAACGAAGGCTTTTGCCCATCACACTTAACTGTTCAAAATCTGGAGTCATGAACTGGTTTGAAAAAGCATCCAGCTCATGCCCCACTTGATTGTGTTTGACTAAGATGAGCTGTAAGGTAAATTCATCAGAAACCTTGGTTCTTAAAATCGAATCCAACTGCTCTGCAATTTTTTCATTCGCACCGGTTAACGGGGTGATGCGATACAATAAGCCTGTATTCCAGCGATTAATAAATAAATGCGATTCCTCGTCATAATACTGATAAGGAAGTTCCTTGCAAAAAAGAGGGTATTGGTGATCGCCAACATTTAAGGTATTTTGGGAAGACGATACCTCTTCATCCACCAAATAGCCATCGATTGAATTCCTAAAACCCTGGACGTATTTTTTTAGTGTTGCGAACATAGTTAATCCTAAAAAAGTTCCGTTTCATTTATTTTGAATAAGCACTGCAGCCTACGCATTGCTCTTGTTGCACGTATTGCCCATCCGGTGTAAATCGCCGTGCATCCACCATACGATTCACCTGCTCCATGCTTTGGCACCCACCACGCTCGACAAAAGGACAGCGAACATCTTGATGATCAAAAATGGAGCGTGAACACCCCGTAAGCGTCACTGCCGAACAACAACAGAACAAAACAAACCAAGCTTTAACCATGTACGTCTCCTGTAGGATTAACTGTTGAAAAGAGTGGTTGATTGGGCATCCCATTCTGATTCAAGAATTGCTGCGCCCTTTGCGTATCGGATTGGAACGTGGATTGCGGAGCTGAAGGCTCACCACTGCTACTCTCCCCACCTTCACCGCCTGCTCGGCTAATGGTTGTTGTAATCGCGGCCT
>NZ_LBAW01000079.1 GCF_001648595.1 Legionella bozemanae
GAATGTTTTTCCGAGAGCTGCCAAAGCTTTAAATGGACTACTTTTCAGGTCATCAAGCATATTTAAAAACTGCGGAATCATTTTTTTACACCAATCTTTATTCATGGACTTGTGTAGGAGTAAAGAATGAACTTGTTGCTGGAACTGATATATAGCGTTTATAGCTGGATTGTCTTCAAGAAATGCATCACGCTTAATCCTTCTTTGAGGAGTCAATCTATCAGGTCGTGTACGCAGTAAAGCTAATATACCCCGATTACTTTTTACTTCGCTCGATAGCTCGCGGTAAGTCATCATACATTGATGTTGAAGCAAGCGAATGACATGAAATCGATCTGCTACTATTTTTGCATTAGGAAAATGTTTTTTAACAATGGAGCGGTACGTACTACTTAAATCCATACAGACTACTTTGACTCGTTCTTTTCCGACCAAGGAAGCCAGGTAACTGGAAAGGTCTGTTTCACTTCGCCCTTTAACAATATCAAAAATTTTATGCTTTTTGAGGTCACAGAGCGTTGTTGCAAATCCCTGTTTTCGGCTAAAGAAATGTTCATCAATACCAAGCACCACTGGGCATGGTGTATTCATGAGTTCTCTTGCTTGCTCCTGATAATGGCGATGATACCAACGCTCAATGGTGGCTTTTCCTTTATTAAATTGCTGGGCAAGGTCTTTTTGAGAAATACCACGAGTATGATCATGAAACACAGCGGCTTGTAAACGCCATGTCGAACGCTGATGTTTATTAATACCCGGGAATTGTTGATTACCGTATCGTTTGCACATATTGCAATAGAGTTTATACGCTTTAAAACGCAATAAAGTGCGACGATTACCAATTAACTCATGAGCTACCGTGCGTATATATGAGGACTTCTTACGAACCATTTTACTATGGCAATGCGCACAACGAGGTAACCGATGATAAGAAATGTCCAATATAAGTGGTTGATAACCACTCACTTTTTCTATGGTAAAACCAGGTAAATTTAAGATAAGATTATGCTTGGGCACTTTAATCTCCAATTTGATCGCGAAATCAATTAGTTAGTCTAGACTAACTTGATTAAAGTGCCCC
>NZ_LBAW01000080.1 GCF_001648595.1 Legionella bozemanae
AAACAGGAATGTGTATGGGAAAACATTATCGTCATTTAACAGCTCAAGACCGTATTCAGCTGTATGAAGGTTTATTTTCAGGTCAGTCGATAGCGGCAATAGCTAGTCATTTAGGATTTCATAAATCTACTATTTATCGAGAACTAGAGCGTAATAGTAGTCGGCCTGGTTATCGAGCAGATTGGGCTTCTCAACAGTATTTATCAAGAAAATTTCATCATGGATTTAAGCGAAACAAATTTCCTGAGCTTAAGAAAGTTATTATTGCTCGCTTGAAAGAAGGCTGGTCTCCTCAACAAATTTCAGGTCGGCTTAAAAGGTCAGCAGGACAATGTATTATCTCTCATGAAACATTTATGCTTATATCTATAGTCCAGCAGGTAAAGCAGAGAAGCTTTACCAATTATTGCATAAAAAGAGACGTTTTCGTTATCCGTGCGTTCAACGCAAACGACAAAAATCGACATCGGAAACCGAAAAAATAGGTATCGCACAACGTAGTAAGGAAATAAATCAGCGCCAACTATTTGGTCATTGGGAAGGTGATTTACTAATGTTCACAAAACATAATCCGCATTTAATTACCTTGCGTGAACGGAAAAGCCGTTATTTAGTAGCAATTAAAAGTAACAGCCGAACACCTCAGAAAACAGCTTATACATTAGTTAAATATATGAAGAAAAACTGGAGTAATATCGTACACTCTTTAACATTAGACAATGATATTGCATTTGCTCATCATGCAACAATAGCCGATGCTTTTGCCGCTCCTGTTTACTTTTGTGAACCATACAAATCCTATCAAAAAGGAGCTATTGAAAATGGAAATCGTTTATTGCGAAGGTATCTACCTAAAAAATCTAGTATTGAAAAACATACTCAAAAAGACATTGAAATGATTGTCAGTAAATTGAATAATCAACCTATGCGATGTTTAGAATATCGTACGCCAAAAGAGGTTTTTTATGAGTACAAAGAGCGCTTAAATCCGCAAGGGGAAATTCGCACTTGAAAACTGAACGTGCC
>NZ_LBAW01000081.1 GCF_001648595.1 Legionella bozemanae
TGGCCAAATTATCATTCATTAACGCTACATCGGCCGTTTCCAATGCCGTATCCGTCCCTTTCCCCATAGCAAAACTAATGCTTGCTTTAGCCAGTGCGGGTGCATCGTTAATCCCATCGCCAACCATGCCTACCGTTTGATACTGTGTCAAGAGTTGATTAATTGCTTGCAGTTTATCCGTAGGCAATACATTGGCCTTCACTTCATCAATACCCACTTGTTTCGCAATGGCATGCGCTGTTACTGCATTATCACCAGTCAGCATTGCTGTTTTTATCCCTTGCTCATGAAGCCTTGAAATAGCCCACTGACTGGATTGGCGTAACGTATCAGCCACCGCAAACAGAGCAAGCACTGTAGTGTTATTGCTTAAAATGACCGTGGTCTTTCCTTCTTCCTCCAATCGCTTCAACTCTTCTTCTACCTCAGGGCTGCATACTTTATTGTCTTCAGCAAGTTGATGGTTTCCTACATAAAACAATTCATTTTGCACCAAACCCTTGACTCCACGACCCGGAAGTGCTGAAAACGCACCAACCTCTAATAAATCAGCTGAGGGTTGTTGTTGCTGGAAATAGGTTACTAAAGCATGCGCGACAGGATGCTCGGAATGACTATCAAGGCTTGCTGCAATGAGCAGCAATTCTTCTTTTGTTCTACGCGTGTCATGAACAATAAAATCAGTCACTACTGGTTTACCTTCCGTTAAGGTGCCGGTTTTATCTAAGGCAATTAATTCTAACTGATGCCCAGTTTCTAAGTAGCTTCCGCCTTTAATTAAAAGCCCATGCTTTGCCGCAGAGGCTAATCCGCTCACTACCGTTACTGGGGTCGAAATAACCAAAGCACAAGGACATGCAATCACTAATAAAGTGAGCGCTTTATAGATCCAATCATAAAAAGGATAACCAAAAACCAACGGCGGAATTAATGCGATAAGAACTGCAATTATCACCATAATCGGCGTATAATATTGAGCAAATACATCGACAAAACGTTGTGTCGGCGCGCGCTCTGCTTGCG
>NZ_LBAW01000082.1 GCF_001648595.1 Legionella bozemanae
CAAGGTTCTACGTATCCATTAACGGGGTTTGTGGCACATCAAGCAAGTCCTATAAGTACCGCAGCCTTACTTGCAGAACGCGTTGATTTTAAGTTGCATCGACCACCGACACCTGCGATTCGCGATTCGATAGGCCAAGATTGGCCTGCTGTATGTCATACCTATGCATCGAGCATTATGCCCAAAGACCGTTATCGCTATCAGTTGGTGAATACCTTGCCTGAAGCGCATCGTTGCCATCCGTTTGGACAATCCGTCATTGGATGGGAAGCAGGACACACCTATCCAGGTGATGGCGACAATTTTGGGTTTTTAATTTGGAAGAAAAGGAACTGTTGTTTTCTTTAAATGATGGGGATGAATTATGAATGCATTCGGAATTTTTTTAAGTAGCCTGTTTTTAGCCACCGCAAGTCATGCCAATGTAAATGATTTTCTTAATGAGGCATCGGCAACGGGTAAGGCGGCGCACGATTCAGTAAGCCAGGACACGTTGGCTCATTGGAATGCGACATCCAATCAATCCTATGCACAAAATAAGACCTTGATTGATCAGATTATTGAACAGACACGGCAAGGAGCCCCTATTGCCCAAAAAGGCCAAACCGTTGATGGAGCCGTATTATTTGTGTCTTTTTCCATGCCAGAACCCTTGTTGTTTTCACTGAGCGATGAGGCGGCTTCTTATAAAATTCCGGTTGTGATTAATGGTCTGATTGAGGGGGATTTTAAAAAAACCATAACAGCGTTTTCCAAGCTTCATGCTAAGGCCAAAGAGTCCAAATGGGCGTTTAATGGAGTATCGATTGATCCTCTATGGTTTGAACAATTTCATATCACTGCGGTGCCTGCACTTGTTGTGAGCAAAAGGCCGAGCTCCTGTGGACAGCAACTTATTTGTCCCGAACAGACTTATGATGTGGTGTATGGCAATGCATCTATAAAAAACAGTTTACAACTCAT
>NZ_LBAW01000083.1 GCF_001648595.1 Legionella bozemanae
CAAAACTGCGCATTGAACAGAACGTTAAAATACCTAGTGGTTATTGGATAGACTGGGGTGGACAGTTTGAGCAATTGCAATCTGCCTCACAACGATTACAGATTGTAGTACCCGTGACGCTACTTGGCATTTTCTTATTACTATTTATGAGTTTTGGCAGGGCAAGAGATGCATTGCTTGTGTTTACAGGCATTCCTTTGGCTTTAACTGGCGGTGTTTTTGCTTTGTGGATCCGGGATATCCCATTATCTATTTCGGCAGGTGTCGGGTTTATTGCCTTATCAGGGGTGGCGGTGCTCAACGGCCTTGTGATGATTACATTTATCAATAAGCTTCATGAACAGCAAAAATTTTATTTAAAAGATGCTGTATTGCAAGGGTCACTGGCTCGACTCAGACCGGTCCTTATGACGGCATTAGTGGCCTCTTTGGGATTTGTGCCAATGGCACTGGCAACAGGCACTGGCTCTGAAGTGCAACGACCTTTGGCGACGGTGGTGATTGGGGGAATTATTTCATCGACTTTTCTGACGCTTTTAGTATTGCCCGGTTTGTATTATGTGTTTCATGAGCGGCGAAAAAAGGGATAATCCCACAGGGAGGCGAAGACTAAACCGCCTTTGACTCAGTTCACCTCAGCCTGGGAAAATAAGCGAGATAAAGAATAATGATAATTGCTATTAAGCCGAAAAAGGACAAGAGAAAACCAACAGTTCCTAATATATAGGTTTTTCTTTGCATGTGTTGATGGTGCGTCAACACCAGTAAACAGATTCCTAAAAGAAAGACAAAGCTTGCGATGAGCAAAGGCATATGGACGAATAGAACATTCATTGTTACTCCCCGAAGTAGGTGATTTTTAATTAGTGTAAGTTAATTTTCTTACGAGTACAAAAAAACGCTCTCTG
>NZ_LBAW01000084.1 GCF_001648595.1 Legionella bozemanae
AGCTCATTAGAAAACAGTTACAAGATGTTTCTGAAATTGAGCATATGGAATTTAATTTTATTGCGGAAGAGGTCACGATTCATCATCGTCTCCCTGTCATTGATGCATTGCAGCAGCGCATTGAATCATTAGGCATGAGTGTTCGCAGCCAAGGTACACGACGTTTAGCTAAAGAAGGCGAAAAAGCAGTCTCTGATTTTTCTTGGAAAATCATTCTACTAGCGGGTATTTTGGCGTTGTTTTCAGAAATTATGGCCTATTATCTGAATACGGAATTTTCAGTCTGGATTATTGCTCCTGCTTTATTGGCGATTGGCTTAAGCGGTCCTCCGACCTTTAAAAAAGGGTGGTTGGCGTTGCGTACCAAGGCAATGAATATTAACAGTTTAATGTTGATTGCCATTATTGGAGCGATATTTATTGGTGCATGGCCTGAAGCGGCGATGGTGACGGTATTGTTTGCCTTGGCTGAACGTATTGAGCGCTATTCTTTAGATAAAGCTCGTCTTGCTATTCGCAGTTTAATGCAAATCGCACCGGAAATTGCACGAGTAAAACAGGATAATGGGCAATGGCAAACGACTCCTATTGAGCAAGTGCACTTAGATGCTGTTTTTAAAGTAAAGCCTGGAGAGCGTATTCCTTTAGATGGAGTGGTTGTTTTAGGTAAAAGCACGGTTAATCAAGCGCCGATTACGGGCGAGTCCATGCCGGTGAGTAAAGAGATAGATGATACGGTTTTTGCAGGTACGCTTAATGAGTATGGGGTACTTGAGGTCAAAGTCACTAAGGCATCGGGAGATACCCTTCTTGCCAAAATTGGTAAGGCCATTGAACAGGCGCAAGCAGAGCGCGCGCCGACACAACGTTTTGTCGATGTATTTGCTCAATATTATACGCC
>NZ_LBAW01000085.1 GCF_001648595.1 Legionella bozemanae
CTTTAAAGTCAAGGATTATTGCTACATAGCTGGGCAATAATCCTTTGCTTGTGTAAGCACCGCATTCATCGTCACTAACATCTTTCGCATAACAGCAACAATACCTACTTTCTTTGCTTTACCAGTGCTTATTAGGCGCTTGTAAAATTCCCTCATTTTTTTGTCATATCGAATGGCTGATAAAGCGCCCATATAAAGTATTTTTCTAAGACTGTTTCTTCCATTTTGAGTGATTGCACGTCCCCTCTGTTTCCCACTATCTTTTGTTATAGGAGCAACTTCGACTAAGGCTGCAATCTCTTTTTTATTAGCATAACCAAGCTCTGGCAGTTCTGCAATTAGTGTTAAAGCGAATGTTGGGCCAACGCCTATCATTGCCTGAAGGCGGGTATACCTTTCTGCGAGCTCTTGTTCCGATTTAATTAATTTTATCATTTGTGTCTCGATGCTGGTCATTTGTTTTGCCAAAAGTTTGAGCATCTCTTTGTGTGTTTGTTTGACTTCAGGTATTTTGGCGTTACCCAATCGACACGCTTCTTGATGATGAAACTCTTTCAGCTGACTTAACCTGCTATTAAGCGCAGTAAGCTTCATTAACAGCTTATTGCGTACTGTCATACCCATTTCATCAAAACATTCTGCTGCTAATAGTTCATAACCACTAGTACTTTCCAGGACAACCAGGGGTCTCATTAGGTTGCTCAAAATTCTTTTTAATAAAACCAATAATAGACTTTCTATCTTGAGGCAATTGGACGATTATTTTATCTGTTGCAACATCTACACCACAAAAAGTACTGAAAATTTTACTCATTCTTGTTATCCTTTATAAAGATTCAGACACTTGATTGGGTACACGGTCTTTATGACCTTCCTACCGTTCGCGTT
>NZ_LBAW01000086.1 GCF_001648595.1 Legionella bozemanae
TGGCCAAATTATCATTCATTAACGCTACATCGGCCGTTTCCAATGCCGTATCCGTCCCTTTGCCCATTGCAAAACTAATGCTGGCTTTGGCTAAAGCAGGTGCATCATTAATACCATCGCCTACCATGCCTACCGTTTGATACTGCGCCAAGAGTTGATTAATTGCTTGCAGTTTATCGGTAGGTAATACATTTGCCTTCACTTCATCAATACCCACTTGTTTCGCAATGGCATGGGCCGTTACTGCATTATCACCAGTCAGCATTGCTGTTTTTATCCCTTGCTCATGAAGCCTTGAAATAGCCCACTGACTGGACTGACGCAACGTATCAGCCACCGCAAACAGAGCAAGAACCGTATTGTTATTGCTTAAAATGACCGTGGTTTTTCCTTCTTCCTCCAATCGTTTCAGCTCTTTTTCTATTTCAGGATTGCATACGTGATTGTCTTCAGCCAGTTGGTGATTCCCTACATAAAACAGTTCCTTTTGCACCAACCCCTTCACGCCACGGCCAGGGAGCGCCTTAAACTCATCAATCTCTAATAAAGCAGTGTCAGACTGCTCTTGCTGCCAGTAAGTCACTAGAGCATGTGCTACAGGATGCTCCGAATGGCTATCAAGACTTGCTGCAATAAGCAGTAACTCTTCTTTTGTTCTACTCGAGTCATGAACAATAAAGTCCGTAACCACAGGTTTGCCTTCGGTTAAGGTGCCCGTTTTATCTAAGGCAATTAACTTTAACTGATGCCCAGTTTCTAAATAACTTCCACCTTTAATCAAAAGCCCATGCTTGGCGGCAGAGGCTAATCCGCTCACCACTGTTACCGGGGTCGAAATAACCAACGCACAAGGGCATG
>NZ_LBAW01000087.1 GCF_001648595.1 Legionella bozemanae
ATTCACTCTATGACGACCTTTAGAGAGGCCTTTATAGAGTATAAAGTGAGCAGGGATTTGTTCTTTCTCTGTAAGAAGGCCCTGCCCCAAGTAGTTAGGTTTGGCTGTGGCTTGTTCATAATAGATATGACTTAATTGCCAAGTTGCTGTAGCCTCTAAATATATCGCATTCTTATGGCGTAATCGGCCTAAAAAATCCCAATCAAGCGCTCGAACATAGGAAAACCAAGGCGCTCTAAATCCCGCATCGGTAACAATAATAGGTTGTACAGAGCTCGGTAAAATAGCTTTTAGATTATTTAAAAATTCTTTATGAGTTTGATGGTTATTTTGTTTTTTCTGTGGATGACATTCTTCGTAAATCACAATCGAGCGTCCTTGCATCGACAAGGAGGCTCTCAATAAATAGAGTTTAGTCTGCGAACATATACAGCTCCAATCAACATGAATCCAGGGGCGTCTTTGTGCTGCTAGTAGATAATGACTCATTGTCCTATAAAATTCAATCGCTTCTTTTTGTAATCGCGTATTCCCTAATAAGCGGTCTATCCTTTTTATATTGCTGCGAGTCTTAACTTTAGTATGAGGCAAATGACGGCCAAGCGATGTCAGCGTTAATTTATTTACCTTAATTAACGTCGATGAAGCCATGATTAAATTGTGTAAGCGTGATTTATGAATAAAAGGTAATTCTTTTGCTAATGTTTTGTGTAATAATTGCATCAGGTGCATGACGTCGATCTCTTATTGTTGTGGAACTCTATTGGATCATAATCCGTCATGCACTTTCAATACCATTATTCCTATATTTCAAT
>NZ_LBAW01000088.1 GCF_001648595.1 Legionella bozemanae
TGAACTTACTCAAGCCCAGAAACACCGTGTAACCAGCCTGGTTAAAAGCCTCAACTCTCCGCAAAAAGAAGATTTAAGTGCAGAGATTGAATTTTGTTTGCTTAATCCCAAGCATTTCACTGCCTGTGGTAATGACTTTAGTCGAAAACTCAATGCCATTCGTGGGGTCATTTTGAGGGGAGGTTGGCAAACACCTGCGGGTATGGTGCGCGACGTTTCCACAACGAAAAAATCAAACACTTCAATTGTGAAGCAACTTGAAAATGAACTTAAGGAGGCACATGCCGAAGTCAGTCATTTTCAAAAGTTGCTTACAACTGCCAGGGAACATACACGAGCCCATTTTGAAACGATTATTAACCAGACTAAAAACAAAATTCATGACATTGAAGCACAGTTAAGACAAGTGATGTCTTCACAACAAGAGGCACCCTGTTGAGAACCTCTGGGGTGATTCGGGTACAGAAAAGAAAAAAGATAAGGAATAGCATGAAAAAAAACAGCAGAAAGTTATTCAAAGTGTTCGCAGTAAGTTCCGCAGCAGTGATAACAGGTTGTGCTGCAACACAAACAGCATTAGAGCATAGGTCACTGCAAGTCAGTACGAAGCAAAGTGAGACTATCTTTTTAGATCCTGTTTCTAAAGCGCAGAAAACAGTGTATGTGTCAGTGAAAAACACATCAGATGAAGAAATCAATATCGCGCCACAATTAAAAACAGCCTTGATGAAACATGACTACACGGTAGTCAATAATCCAAGTTCGGCGCACTACCTATTGCAAGCTAATGTGCTCAA
>NZ_LBAW01000089.1 GCF_001648595.1 Legionella bozemanae
TCAAAAGGCGAGTATCCAGAGGCTGCTGTATTAATTTGCACCTGAACATTGGTAATGTCAGGTACGGCATCAATAGGAAGCTTTTGATAATTATAAACACCAAACGAAGCAATAATCACTGTAAACAACAGAATAAACCAACGATGTTTTAAAGAAAAACGTATTATTTTTTCCAGCATCTCTAATCCTTAGTGCTCATGGCTTGCGCCTTCCTTACCCAGCTCCGCCTTTAGATAAAAGCTGTTTTTAGTTACATAATGCTGGCCTGCATCAAGCCCGGATAGAACCTCAACCCATTGTTTGTCTCGTTGGCCAAGTTCTACAGGTGTCGCTTCAAAATAATCGCCTTGTTGGACAAATACTACGTCTTGGTCGCCCATGCGTTGCAATGCCGTAAGAAGCACCGCTACCGGCACGGTTTTTTCTTTAATAATAATATAACCGTTGACATACATGCCGGGAATCCACAAGCGCTGCTCATTGGGTAAGACTGCACGTGCCAAAGTGGTTTGACTGTCTTCTATCCCAAGAGGTGCGATGTAGGAGATATAACTTGTCGTTTTTGGTTTTCCTTCATCACCAATTACATCAATAGTCATTCCCTTTTTTACTAGCGGAGTTTCTTTGCGATATAAGGTAAAGTCAGCCCATACGTTGGTTAAATTCGCCACATCATAAATGGGTTTATTATTTTGCGCTAGTTCGCCATTGGTTGCATATTTTTGTACTATAGTTCCTGTGATAGGTGCATTTATGTTGTAATTTTGTAAGCTTTCATTGCTTTCAAT
>NZ_LBAW01000090.1 GCF_001648595.1 Legionella bozemanae
AAATTGCGGAGATTTAAAAATGATATAAATCAGATATGGTAAGGGTTCTTAATATATTGCTAATTAGTCATATATTATTTGGTAAAAAAGATATCCACAGATAAGAGATGGAAAAAGAATTTAGACATGGATATGTTATACAAATAAAAAATAAAAAAACAGTCTTGACTCGCACTATTTTTACTTTTTATTTTGTCTCGATGCTTGGTTAAACTTTGTGCTTAAAAAATAACTCTTCTCGGAAAGAGTAGAAAGGCTAAAAGGTAGGTGTATTACGAATCAGGACCCATAGCTCATGGATTAATCTGCAAAAGGCTATTTAATAAAAAATATTCAGTAAAATAATTTTCAAAAGAACCCACTAAAGTACCCAAAACTATTTATATTTATGAAAACCTTTAACCCATTGATTTTATTGATAGACCGTATAGGGATCGAACCTATGACCAAGAGATTAAGAGTCTCCTGCTCTACCAGCTGAGCTAACGGCCCGTTTTAAAATGAATTATAAAGAGAACTATTAAACCGTCATAACATGTCAACTACCATTAAATAGTAGCTGATATCGATAAATTTTCCAACCCTAACTCTGCTCCTAAAATTGTTTTAGATATGATTGATTTTTAATGCATATTTGTATGCAAGTTAAGTTATTTTGACTGAGGTATCGTCGGTTTTTTATTTAAATTTCTCTACGTACCGCGCATAAAGCCTGAGAGATAGACAAAAAAATTTGGTTTAAGGCATTGAAA
>NZ_LBAW01000091.1 GCF_001648595.1 Legionella bozemanae
CTATAGTTCCTGTGATAGGTGCATTTATGTTGTAATTTTGTAAGCTTTCATTGCTTTCAATGGTTGCTAGTAAATCGCCTTTAATCACCTCATCACCTAAGTTTTTATTCATCAGTTTAATAATGCCTGCATAGCGAGCATAGATGGGGGCCATAGTATCGCGATTAGGCGCAATTTTTCCCACTACTTTTAATTGAGTTTTAATGGTTTGGCTTTCTGCTTTTTCGGTTTGTATATTTGCGGCTTGAAGTATGGCAGGAACTAATTTAAGACGTCCCTCATAAGTGTTATATTGCCAGTTGTAGGATTTATCTGAAACCCGTAATTGAAGTGACACATCAAATGAATGAGGCTCTTTAATCACTTGATTGCTTTGTAAAAAATTCTCAACGGGACTAAATGTAATAACCTCCTTCTTTCCATTAAACCGGGTTAGTTCTGCAGTAAGTTGCGATGAATTAGGAGAAATTTTTTTTCCTTCTTGATAAAGATAGGCACGAAAATGGGGTGGCATCCCGCGTTCAAAGAGGAGCAATTCAAGGGCTATATTGTCTTTTTTAAAAAGACGCCCTCCTTGTGGCCCTTTTTCAAACTCTTCTTGAGATTCACTCTGTTGATTATCCTCATCTGTCGCAAATACCACAGAAGTCATTATTGTCGATAAAAAGATAATTAAGAAGAACAAGGAGACACATTTTTTTATAAGTTTCATTTACTTTC
>NZ_LBAW01000092.1 GCF_001648595.1 Legionella bozemanae
ATTCAGGATGAAAGTTATGCGATTACGCACGGACAATCCAATAATCGCGTTCAATGCTCGAATCAAAAGCCTACCTGCACGATGAAGACACATGAAGAACAATGCTTCAGCTCTCGTTTATTGCCCGATCAAACCTGCACCAAGTACCTTAAGGTCCTGGTGGACTCCGAAAAAGTGGTGCAACGCGCTGATTTTTCGTTTTATGTTGCTAAAAAATGGACCGGAGTGATTACTGTAAATTTGGTGACTGGCGCAATCACTAATGCTGTGGGTGGCTCTGTTCCTTATCCCATTCGGATGAAACATTCGTGTGATGGAATGAGTGCCACCATTCATTCGATACGAAATAATGGGGCGAATGCGTATTGGGTTCAGGTGATTGGTACTCCAACATGCGCTAATAATGGGTTGTTGACCTTTTATATTAATAAAGGATGGGGACGAATTTATCCCATTCAAGTTGCTTTGACGGTCACAGCACACTCCAAACCCTACATCAGCCAAGAATATTGGGACAATCATTGCATGAGCTTTGAAAATAAGGGGTCGCTGTGTCGAATCAAAAAAGAACAATGCACGGATACTCAGTCACCTAAAGTAATTGATGGTCTTCCTGTATCCCGTGCGTGTTGGGCAAAAGAGCTGACGTACTCTTGTTCTAGCGCGGCTGCTGATGAATGCATCACACAGAAAAATAAAGGG
>NZ_LBAW01000093.1 GCF_001648595.1 Legionella bozemanae
TTATGCCACACCTTAGGCGGTGTGTATCTGGAATACTCCAATTTGGCAATGAATCCCTTTACTCATGTCACGAATATTGGCAAAGAAATACAGCATATTCTTTCTTTGTTTCAATTATTATCGTGCGCTAAGGATGGAGCCAGTGATGATGACCGAGGAACGTTACGAGAGGCA
This sequence comes from Legionella bozemanae, assembly GCF_001648595.1. Classification (GTDB taxonomy): domain Bacteria; phylum Pseudomonadota; class Gammaproteobacteria; order Legionellales; family Legionellaceae; genus Legionella; species Legionella bozemanae. The sequence goes on from NZ_LBAW01000093.1 coordinate 175, forward strand.
ATATTGCAGGCGTTTTTTGAACATCAGCAAGCCACATTAATTGATCATGTGCAGGCTAAGCTTCTGGAGTTGCATCAGAACGACCGAGAAAAATACCCTACAGGGAAAATTCTGGCGAAAAATCTTGATCCCTATTGCACTCATTCAGAGCATGGCACGGTCTTTAATGCGCCTTCTAAGTTAGCGCCTGATGCACGCATTATTGTCGTGGATTTAAAAGAAATTGAGGACGATGAACACATTCGTGCACCGGTTTTACTGTCTATTTTGTCTCAGTTTCAAGGCCGTATGTTTAACTCCGATCGCAGCCGTCAAAAAATGTGCATCATTGATGAAGCCTGGTCCTTATTCTCTGGCGATCAAATTGCAGTGAATTTCATTAACCGAGGGTTTCGTACAGGGCGGCGGCATAATGCTTCTTTTGTGACGATCACGCAAGGTATCGATGATTATTACGCTTTTCCTGAAGCACGTGCCGCTTGGGAAAACTCTGCAATCAAACTCATTTTTCTTCAAGATGGAGATTC
>NZ_LBAW01000094.1 GCF_001648595.1 Legionella bozemanae
CCACCAGTTCGTCCATGGTTAACGTTAAGATTCTCTTAGGCGCATCAATATGGTTTAAGAATTGATAGTTCATGTTGCTCATTCTTCCCTTCCTCTCAAAATACAAACGTTTTAAGTAAAAAGGCTGGAATAAAAGCAACAGCAGTTACTCCAACAAACACCATAGGATTTTTACTCTTCACAGCCATGGCGGTGGCTAAAATGATGTCTACTAAAATAAAAACTTTCCAAAACATGGAGCCACTTCCTAATGAATCTTTGACATCCCCTTCCAAAGCTTTTGCCAATAAATCATTTGCCAGTACGTTTTTTGACAGCAAAAAAACGACAAGAGCTGAGCTTACTCTCTTCATCAAACTGAATCTTTTTTTACCTACTTTCATTGTTTTCTCCGTTTTTAGGTTGTACAAATCCCTTAAGCACTTGGATGGCCTAATTTTTAACACCAATTAAAGTTATAAGTTTTGCGAATTAAATCGTCTTTTAGGTTAGATGGTTCATTAGAATATTCCCGAAATGACTTTAACTAATCCTTGTTCTAATGCCCCCCTGGCATCGGCAAACTTCAAATTGACCTTGTCTGCATTGGAAACGACACGTGTTCTATAACGCTGATATTGCGTCTTGCGCGAATAGGTTTGAGAGGTCATTGTGCTATTTCCATTTTTTAAACGTGATTGGAAGTGTTCG
>NZ_LBAW01000095.1 GCF_001648595.1 Legionella bozemanae
CCGCGCCAATGATAGTGTGAGGTCTCCTCATGTGAAAGTAGGTCATCGCCAGGGTTTTATTTAAGTGATAATTAAAAACAAAATATCACTGTAAAGCCTGATTGAAAATAGGCAAAAGCGTACATGCTGGCGTAGCTCAGTTGGTAGAGCAACTGACTTGTAATCAGTAGGTCCCGGGTTCGATTCCTGGTGCCAGCACCATTCTTATTAGGTTGGCCGTTAACAAAATGTTGACATTCTATTCATCTTAAAAGACAATAGCGTTCTTTTTGGAGGGGTTCCCGAGCGGTCAAAGGGATCAGACTGTAAATCTGACGGCTCTGCCTTCGAAGGTTCGAATCCTTCCCCCTCCACCAGTTAAAAAGAAGGATAAAGCGGGTGTAGTTCAATGGTAGAACTTCAGCCTTCCAAGCTGATAGCGTGGGTTCGATTCCCATCACCCGCTCCAAATTAGAAATAGAAATATTTGCTTGCTTTATGAAGCTGCAAGCTGATATAAGCCCACATAGCTCAGGCGGTAGAGCACTTCCTTGGTAAGGAAGAGGTCGTTGGTTCGAGTCCAGTTGTGGGCACCATAATGTCAATTTAGCAATGGGGGAGACTTTCCAATGGCGAAGGAAAAATTTGAGCGTAAGAAGCCACACGTAAACGTTGGCACGATTGGTCAC
>NZ_LBAW01000096.1 GCF_001648595.1 Legionella bozemanae
ACCCCTTGTAAAATCAATGGATATCAACTTAAAAATACAGTTGTATACATAAATAATACTATTGTATACTTGTATTGATTCAATAAATGAGCCCCTCTATGAAAGAAAATGACGTCATTACCTTACGTATTTCAGAATATGAGCGGGAGTACTTAAATAAAATTGCACATCAATTTGATTTACAAAAACGAGGCTCATCAGATATTTCGCCAGCAAAAGCATTAAAATTTCTTTTAGAATTTTGCCTGCATAATGAAATTTCACCACATAAAAAAAGTGAAAATCCATTGCAAGATATAAGAAAAATGATTGAACAAATTCATGCATCCATACCCCATTTGATGTATCACAATCATTATCAAAGCTTAGTTATTTCATCCAATATTAATGACGATTCCTTGAAGGAAATAAAACAAAAAACCATCAAATATTTAAACGATAATTTCTCAGGATTTCAGAATAATTCTTATAAAGAAGTTCGGTTTAAAATGAACGGAATTGGACTTAAAACAATACCTATAGAAGAAGGTGAATCGTTATGGAAATAACTATTGATGTTGGTGCAGATACTCTTCATTCGTTGAATAAAATAGCAAAAACAAATAACACCGAATTAAATATAACTGCAGCAGAAATGCTATCATTTGG
>NZ_LBAW01000097.1 GCF_001648595.1 Legionella bozemanae
AACCAATTAATGTCTCTGGATCAAAAGCAGGAGCGAATTCAGTATTGTTCCAACCTGTATCCAAGTGATACCAAGTCAGAGTGATGTCGTTTCCAGTGTTGAAATGGTAAGAACCTTCAATCTGGAATCCCCAGTTCCATTGAGCATCCAGTTCAGTGTTAATAGCAACACCTGTTGGAGTAGAAGCGATATCTAATGAAATATCGTTATCGGTCATTGTTTGTAAAATTAACGCTTGTCCGCCGATGTTCCATCCAGTAGCTGGGCAAGGAACAGTGACATTACCTGGGGTGCAAACTGGACCCATGGTACCAGCGAATACTGCACTGCTACCTAAAGCAAGAACAGCTAACGCTGTTTTTTTCAAATTTAACATGCTTATCTCCACTTTTTTATTATTATTTCCGTTCGTTACCAATTTTAAATTGAGCAACGGTACGCATATTCGCTCTATACCGAGAGCGTACCTTGCTCAATTATCTTACCTGACCCTTATAAAGTCAACAGTGTTGATTAAATTTTTAAAATGATAACGAATTAAATGTTTCCTATATACTTCAGACCAAAATAAGGACCAGCAGCAGCGAAGTCAGTTGAAGTAACTGGCAACACAGTTGTGTTTAACG
>NZ_LBAW01000098.1 GCF_001648595.1 Legionella bozemanae
CAGCTAACCTTAACTGCGGAAAATTTTGGCGGGTCTGGAAGTTATTCAAGTTATGAGGCCGCAGAAACGACCGCATCTATAACACAACCCATTCCTTTAGGCGGTCGTCTTAAGTATCTGAAAAAAGCAACCTATGCAGATTATTTAGCATCTCTAGCTCAAATAAATGTTCAGAAAGCATCATTGTATATGGCTGTAGGAGGTGCTTATGTCGATGCATTTTATGCAGTTCAATGGCATCAGGTGACCCAAAAACTTGTTCGCTTGAATCAGGATATTGTGACTGCCATCGATAAACGAGTTAAAGCCGGGGTAGGTGCGGAGCTTGATTTGCGCTTAGCGCAAATTCGCTTGGGGGACGCACGTATTCAAGAGCAAAAAGCAGGGCGTGATGCGCTCTTCTTACGGGCAAAATTGGCACGGTTACTGGGTAATGGTTTACGTGTGGACAGACCTTTGGTTGACAAAGGCTTGCCCGATGTGGAGTTAAACTGGTCTGAGTTGTTGAAAAAAGTACCGCAAAGCCCGCAAATGCTGCAAATGCAGCTGCAATTGCAAGCTAAGCGCGCCGCCATTACTGCGGCTAAAAAATCAGTATGGCCTGATTTAAACATTCAATTGG
>NZ_LBAW01000099.1 GCF_001648595.1 Legionella bozemanae
CGCTTTTTTAGAATAATAAAGGTATCGGCAACATTAGGTGGCATCGGATCGGTGGCTACCTCTGCGGTTCCTAATTTTGCAAATACCGCTTTGACCTCTGGAAATTGTTTCACCCTCTGTTCAACCAAATCCTGCATGGCGATGGCTTGAGTCAAACTTGTCCCAGGAATACGCATGGCATGCATGGCAATATCACCTTCATCAAGGCTTGGAATAAATTCGCCGCCCATACGCGATGCAATAAACAAACTCAATACAACTAAGACAACGGCAGCCCCTATAACCCAACGCCGCGCATGAAAAGATCGCCGCAAAACACGTGCATAGCCAATTGAAAGATAATGCACCAGCCAATTTTCTTTTTCCTGAACACGTCCTCGCAAAAAAATTGCAATTGCTGCTGGTACAAAAGTAAGTGCGAATAACATCGAGGACATGAGGGCAATAATCACGGTTTCTGCCATAGGCAAAAACATTTTGCCCTCCACACCCGTTAATGTCAGAATAGGAAGATACACAACGGTAATAATAAAAACCCCAAAAATACTGGGCCGAATGACTTCGGTGGTGGCATAAGAAATCACTTTTAAACGCTCTT
>NZ_KV441809.1:0-268 GCF_001648595.1 Legionella bozemanae
AGGTAGCCACCGATCCGATGCCACCTAATGTTGCCGATACCTTTATTATTCTAAAAAAGCGCAAGGATTGGCCTAATCCCAAAAAGCCCAAGCAGGAACTGGTACAGGAAATTGAAAATGCAGTGAGGCAAATTCCAGGAAATAATTATGAATTTACTCAACCCATTCAAATGCGTTTTAATGAACTGATCTCGGGGGTTCGTAGTGATGTCGCGGTCAAAGTATTTGGCGATGATATGAATACTTTATTGGAGATCGCAGAAAACAT
>NZ_KV441809.1:278-559 GCF_001648595.1 Legionella bozemanae
AAAAGTACCAGGAGCTGCAGATGTCAAAATCGAACAAGTGAGTGGATTACCTCTTTGGACGGTGGTAATTAATCGCGATACTTTGGCGCGTTACGGTTTGCAAGTTGGCGCTGTGCAAGATGCCATTGTGATTGCTACCGGCGGGAAAAAGGGTGGTGAGCTTTTTGAAGGAGATAAGCGTTTTGATATCGTGGTACGATTACCTGAGTCGTTCCGTGCCGATCCTGATGTATTGCGTGAAGTTTTTGTACCACTTCCTCCATCTAAAGACAGTGAGCGGC
>NZ_LBAW01000102.1 GCF_001648595.1 Legionella bozemanae
AATTTATTTCATCTTATTGAACGTGAGAAGGGTTTATCCGGTTTTAAAGAAACTCTGGAGCATGCAGCGCAATACATCCATTACATTCCTGAATACGAGCGTAAAGCACCGCAAAAATTGAATGAGAAAAAAGAGAGGGAAGTCAAAGAAGGGAAACGTCAACTGGCCCAAAAGTTATTTCAACAATCACAGCCTATTCAAGGCACCATCGCTGAAAAATACTTAATCATTCATCGTGGGTTAGCGCATTATGATCATGCTGATCTTCGCTTTTGTCGTTCGGTATACACCAAGACCCAAGATGGGCAAAAGCATGTTCCTGCACTATTGGCTTTTAGTAAAGATGAACAGGGTAACATACACCATGTTCAGATCACTAAATTAGAACCTCATTCTGCTAATAAGGATAAGTCTTGTGAATCTGTGAAACAAACGTTTGGCTCAATCAGTAATTATTTTGTCAATTTAAATCACCATGGTAAAGGCGACATCGCTTATTTTACAGAAGGGATTGAGACAGGATTAAGTATACTTCAGGTCGATGAA
>NZ_KV441810.1:0-268 GCF_001648595.1 Legionella bozemanae
AGGTAGCCACCGATCCGATGCCACCTAATGTTGCCGATACCTTTATTATTCTAAAAAAGCGAAAAGATTGGGCTAATCCCAAAAAGCCCAAGCAGGAACTGGTACAGGAAATTGAAAATGCAGTGAGGCAAATTCCAGGAAATAATTATGAATTTACTCAACCCATTCAAATGCGTTTTAATGAACTGATCTCGGGGGTTCGTAGTGATGTCGCGGTCAAAGTATTTGGCGATGATATGAATACTTTATTGGAGATCGCAGAAAACAT
>NZ_KV441810.1:278-554 GCF_001648595.1 Legionella bozemanae
TACCAGGAGCTGCAGATGTCAAAATCGAACAAGTGAGTGGATTACCTCTTTGGACGGTGGTAATTAATCGCGATACTTTGGCGCGTTACGGTTTGCAAGTTGGCGCTGTGCAAGATGCCATTGTGATTGCTACCGGCGGGAAAAAGGGTGGTGAGCTTTTTGAAGGGGATAAGCGTTTTGATATCGTGGTACGATTACCTGAGTCTTTCCGCAATGATCCTGATGTATTGCGTGAAGTTTTTGTACCACTTCCTCCATCTAAAGACAGTGAGCGGC
>NZ_LBAW01000105.1 GCF_001648595.1 Legionella bozemanae
AGTTCTTGGTAGTTAAATCCTTGTGTTAAATTTTTATCAATTAAAATTGCATCATAACGTCTCATTAAAGCAAGTTCCAAACCTGAGTTCCCATCACAGGCCATATCCACCTTATGGTTCAAATTTTGCAATTGTGCACGCAAGAGAATGCGTTCACCTAATGAATCATCGATTACTAAAAAAAGTAAAGTATCGACCATAAGACACCTCATATCACTCCCTTGCACCATCGAGTTATCCCTCTTTCGTTATTCCTATGCCTCTTGAATGTCTGCATGTCCTTTATGAGAATTCAAGAGTCGCAATCCATTTGCTACAACAATTAAACTAGCCCCCATATCCGCAAAAACAGCCATCCAAAGAGTGGCAATACCTCCAAGTGCTAAAATAAAAAATACTCCTTTAATAGCGATGGATAAACTAATGTTTTGTCGAAGAATTCTTGCTGTGTTGCGGCTCAAATCAATATATAAAGGCAGCATGGCCAAATTATCATTCATTAACGCTACATCGGCCGTTTCCAATGCCGTATCCGTCCCTTT
>NZ_KV441811.1:0-286 GCF_001648595.1 Legionella bozemanae
ATGTCGCGGTCAAAGTATTTGGCGATGATATGAATACTTTATTGGAGATCGCAGAAAACATTAGTACACAACTTAAAAAAGTACCAGGAGCTGCAGATGTCAAAATCGAACAAGTGAGTGGATTACCTCTTTGGACGGTGGTAATTAATCGCGATACTTTGGCGCGTTACGGTTTGCAAGTTGGCGCTGTGCAAGATGCCATTGTGATTGCTACCGGCGGGAAAAAGGGTGGTGAGCTTTTTGAAGGAGATAAGCGTTTTGATATCGTGGTACGATTACCTGAGTC
>NZ_KV441811.1:296-544 GCF_001648595.1 Legionella bozemanae
TGATGTATTGCGTGAAGTTTTTGTACCACTTCCTCCATCTAAAGACAGTGAGCGGCATTTTATTCCCTTAAGTGAAGTCGCGAAAATGGTACGAAGTGAAGGACCCAATCAAATTAGTCGTGAAATGGGCAAACGTAGAGTGGTGGTTAGTGCCAATGTTCGAGGTAGTGATTTAAGTACCTTTGTGAATAATGCAAAACTGCGCATTGAACAGAACGTTAAAATACCTAGTGGTTATTGGATAGACT
>NZ_LBAW01000108.1 GCF_001648595.1 Legionella bozemanae
AATTTCATGATGAATAGATTCACAACTTTGCGAGATGACTATGTTTAAAAAAACCGTTGCAGCCTTATTGTTATTAGGGACCAGTCAGCTCTTTGCAAATGCAGAATCCGATTTATCCCATTTTTTTAATAATTTGGGGTTTGATGCCAATGTGACGGGATCGCATGCTTATCAAACACAAGCGGCGGGTTATGCTGCTCTTGGTTCTGTATATGCTCGTAATCAAGTACGTACCATCCGCCTTGCGCATGTGGATGTACCTGGAATGCGCTCTGGTTGTGGTGGCATTGATCTCTTCGCAGGCGGTTTTTCCTTCATCAAGTCGGATCAGATTGTGAAGTTCATGCAAAATATTTTATCAGGAGGAGCAGGCTACGCATTAAACCTGGCTTTAGAAACAGAATTGCCTGAAATTGCACATGCGATGCAGTTTATGCAGAAACTGGCGAATGAAATTAATGGCACCAATTTTAATTCCTGTGAAATGGGTGAAAATTTAAGTGCTGCTGTGTGGCCGCGAAATAGGGC
>NZ_LBAW01000109.1 GCF_001648595.1 Legionella bozemanae
CCTTCTCGTATCTGGCTCGTCAAAGTCTCCTTTTGTTTGTTATTCAAGGCAACCAGTGCACTTTTTTGCTGTTGTTCTGGCGTTAATTGAAGCCAAGCATAACTCATGGATTCATTTGCTTGTTTCCCAATCGAGAGCTTAAGCGCTCCTTTGATAGGGGCTGTTAACGATTTATACGAATGAATGCCCTGCTCTTTTAATAGCTTAATCGGATTTCCTGCACTAAAACCCAATGTTCCTGCCGAGTTATTCAATAAAATGAGTTTGCTTCTGTGTGCTTGAGTGATGTCGCTTAACGCGGATAAATCATCAAAAGAAAGTTTTTGTGCATCATGAACAATCACTAAATCTTGCTTTTTTTTCGTAAACGGTGATGATTTGATGTGCTTCCCATAATGATATTGAAATCCAGACACCGTATGCACAATATCGTCTTTAAACAAATTTTTAATCCTGGAAATAAATCCTGTATCCAAATGTTTGATGTCTGCTCGAAGTTGCTGCGTTTTTAGGCTACCAGGATG
>NZ_LBAW01000110.1 GCF_001648595.1 Legionella bozemanae
AAATAGCAAAAACAAATAACACCGAATTAAATATAACTGCAGCAGAAATGCTATCATTTGGCGCACGTATTTATCTGCAATCTTTAGAAAAAAAGACAGATGAATCAACCCAATTATTGCTCGAAAATAGTGTTCGCTCGATACAAATTATTACTGAAATTTTATACAGCGTATACAACAAAGACCTGTCTAAAATGGGTGCTTATGATGCAGAAACGGCACTAGCTATGATTGAACGAATGATTCCAAATATATTAAAAGGAATTTCTTAAATCGTTCTCATCACTTCATGATTTTATGGAGATTTTGGGGTGGAAAAAGCGAATTTATTTCCTCCTTCAAAGAAATAACAGACCTGTTTTATGATTAAACCAAATCACTTTGAATGCACATCTTTGTAAGATAACATTTCGAATAATTGCTCTTCTTTTTCAGGAATAAAGCCACAGGTTTTGCTCCATTCCTTGGGTTTTACCGCATATCCAGCCCAAACTGGCAATGAACTTTAATCTGTTCTCTAAATT
>NZ_LBAW01000111.1 GCF_001648595.1 Legionella bozemanae
ACAAGGTAGCCGTAGGGGAACCTGCGGCTGGATCACCTCCTTAAATTAAGAGCACTAAAGATTTAAAGTGCCCACACAGTTTGTTTTCGAGATAATGAAGAATCCAACCGCAGCTGAGAAGAGGCGGAAAAGATATTCGATCACGATATTGTTGTTGATGTAAATGAGATGTTGTTGTAGAGCCTCTCAATAAACGCGATGCTAAGTCGCAAGTCAAAAAAGCAAAGTGCATCGAAGCATTTTTGCAAGGTTTTTTGTTTTAATCGAAGTGCAGGAGCAGCAAAAGTAGAAGCATACATTCGTATGTGACTAAATGAGCAAGTACGTGCAGAGTAAAATAAAAAATCGAAGTAAAAATGGGTCTGTAGATCAGTTGGTTAGATCGCACCCCTGATAAGGGTGAGGTCGGTGGTTCAAGTCCACCCAGACCCACCAATCCTACGGAATTCTTCAGAGGCTTATCCAGATTAAAGTGCTTTTGTTTTGAGGGTATTTTCATCTGGAGTAACCAGAGG
>NZ_LBAW01000112.1 GCF_001648595.1 Legionella bozemanae
CATAATAACTCCCAAAAACGGGTTTGCGGTGAATAAAAAGCAGCCGTGGCATCTACGCTAACTCTTTTTACGTTGAGAAGGAACGATATAAGGACTATCAGTACGGTTACAGAAAATAGATTTAATTTTCTTTTCCATACGAACCAAATGAGAAAGGGCCAGATAATATAAAACTGCTCCTCGATACCTAAACTCCATAAATGCAACAAGGGCTTGGTTTCAGCTGCATTATCAAAATACCCAGTCTCAAACCAAAGTAAAAAATTAGAGATGAAACCAGCTCCCCCCATAACATGCTTCCCCAGCTGTTTGTACTCCTGAGGGAATAAGACGAACCATCCTAATATTAAGCAAAATAGCAGCACGAACACCAATGCCGGAAATATACGCTTGATTCTTTTTTTGTAAAAATCTACGAAACTGAAACTATTTTTTTCAAGGCCTTCAAAAATGATTGTGGAAATCAAAAAGCCGGAAATTACAAAAAAAATGTCTACGCCAACAAATCCTCC
>NZ_KV441812.1:0-246 GCF_001648595.1 Legionella bozemanae
TCGAGCATTGAACGCGATTATTGGATTGTCCGTGCGTAATCGCATAACTTTCATCCTGAATCAATTGAGATTGAGCCAATACGGAATTGGCAAGATTCAGTTCAAATTTGTTTGTTCCAAAATGATCAATGACCGTTTGGGCACCAGGATCATTTTTAATCGCCGCATTGGCCTGGCTTGATAAATCTGTTTGCTCCTTTTGAATCCCTTGATAGTATCCTTCTTGCGCAGGGTGCTCTGAGTACT
>NZ_KV441812.1:256-519 GCF_001648595.1 Legionella bozemanae
GCTTGGGGATCAAATCCGTGCATGGCATCTTTAGGTTGGGCGTTTAACGATTTAGCATAATTTTTAAAGCCGTTAAAATCGGTTCCTGTTTGATTCGCAAAACAGCCCATAGAAAGTAATGCCATAAAAACACCCCACTTAAACATGAGTGTTCTCCAAAAGAGCTTGCGCCACCTCGTTTGCACTATCCCCTTTAAGGGCTATGAGTTGTAAACTGTTTTTTATAGATGCATTGCCATACACCACATCATAAGTCTGTTCGG
>NZ_KV441813.1:0-246 GCF_001648595.1 Legionella bozemanae
TCGAGCATTGAACGCGATTATTGGATTGTCCGTGCGTAATCGCATAACTTTCATCCTGAATTAATTGAGATTGAGCCAATACGGAATTTGCTTGATTGAGTTCAAATTTGTTTGTTCCAAAATGATCAATGATCGTTTTGGCACCAGGATCATTTTTAATCGCCGCATTGGCCTGGCTTGATAAATCTGTTTGCTCCTTTTGAATCCCTTGATAGTATCCTTCTTGCGCAGGGTGCTCTGAGTACT
>NZ_KV441813.1:256-518 GCF_001648595.1 Legionella bozemanae
CATGGGGATCAAATCCGTGCATGGCATCTTTAGGTTGGGCGTTTAACGATTTAGCATAATTTTTAAAGGCGTTAAAATCGGTTCCTGTTTGATTCGCAAAACATCCCATAGAAAGTAACGCCATTAAAACAACCCACTTAGACATGAGTGTTCTCCAAAAGAGCTTGCGCCACCTCGTTTGCACTATCCCCTTTCTGTGCAATGAGTTGTAAACTGTTTTTTATAGATGCATTGCCATACACCACATCATAAGTCTGTTCGG
>NZ_LBAW01000117.1 GCF_001648595.1 Legionella bozemanae
AGGAAAAACTCTATTGCAAAATGCGATTGATATAAACGAGAAACACTCTATTTTGCAAAATGTTAGCTCGCTAGTGGGTTTTATATTACTCGGCATCAGCCTTTTATTTATTAACAAAACAAAAATTTTTCCAGGTTGGTGGGCAATCTTACCTAATCTTGGAACTTTGTTGATTATTCTAGCTGGACCTAAAGCGTGGTTTAACAAAGCCATTTTATCCAGTCGTGTTTTGATCTGGATTGGATTAATAAGTTTCCCATTATATTTATGGCATTGGCCTCTTCTTTCTTTCACATTCATTCTGAAAGGGGAACATGTAGGAATAAAAGCAGGGCTAATTATTATTTTAATCTCGATGATGTTTGCCTGGGGAACCTATTCTTTTATTGAGAAACCAATCCGCTTAAATCAAAAAAAATTTATTGTGTATTTATTAATCTTAATCATGTTAGTGATCGCTTTAATGGGTTTTTATTGTAAAAGTAAAGAGGGTTTCCTGAATAGACCC
>NZ_LBAW01000118.1 GCF_001648595.1 Legionella bozemanae
GCTCAATTTCAGAAACATCTTGTAACTGTTTTCTAATGAGCTGCTCTTCTGCAGGACAATCAAGCCCAGCCACAAAAAAGGTGGTTGCTGTTAATGGTGTTGTCATAAGGAGCTCCCACATTGGCCACAAAATTTAGCTCCAGCAGGAATGGATGCACCACAACGGCACACTGTATTTTGGATTGCCTGACCACATTGTCCACAAAATCGAGCTCCTGGCTCATTGCGACTTTGACACCGTGTACATATAACTCCCTGTGATTCATTTTGAGACATGTAGTTGTTGTTATGATTTTTTTGCTTATGATGGAAATTACCGTATCCATTTTGATGAGAACTACGATTTTGCCCATGATGCCCATTCAAGTAGTTACCCAGAAAGCGTTTTAAAAGGTTCATGTTAATTCTCCTCATCATCTTCAGCAAAATGGCGCAACATGTCGTCCAAAATACAACGTACATGCGTATCAAAAATACTGTAATAAATATGTTTTCCCTCACGATTGGC
>NZ_LBAW01000119.1 GCF_001648595.1 Legionella bozemanae
TGCATGTTGCCGGTACAGAAAAAAAAGCGCGTGAATGGCGTCATTTTCGTGATGATTTGGCTTCAGGAAAGACGCGTTCTTGTAAGATGCTGTATAACGTCGTGCTATTTTCCAGACGTTCCGAATATGCCCGCGATGTGGAAGCAGCTCGTACCTGTTTTTCTTATAACGGTATTAAGCTTGCGCTAAGCCGTAGGATGCAATCTCCCTATTTTCTAGCAACATTGCCTTTTTTATTTACGAATCATCTCCAAAAAGGATTTCAGCTACCCACGATGATGTGGCCTATTTCCTCATGGAATGCGACTCAATACATGCCTATTCTTTCGGATTGGTCGGGTACGGGATCGGGCATTTTATTGCCAACACTACGCAACCAATTTTCTTGTATTGATCCATTCTCAGGTAAGTTGGGCACGAATTACAACATTTCTGTGACCGGCACATCAGGCGGGGGAAAGAGTTTTTTTATTCAAATGCTGATGCTCAACGTGCTGTTCAACGG